>NZ_JBEYZW010000017.1:0-106237 GCF_040646215.1 Streptomyces sp. NPDC046215
GGGTTTGCTCGTGCCCCCGAGGGCCGCGGCGCGCCGTGGGGGCGCGACCACAACGGCGGGACGGGCTGATTCTGGCTGAGCTCGGCCAGGATCAGCCCGTCCGGCGTTTAGGGGGGCACCCCCAAACCAAGGCCGCCAGGCCCTAGGCTCCCTGCCATGGCTCTCCACACGTCCCCCGACGCGCCGATCCCCGTAGGGCAGGTGTCCCGGCTGATCGGCGGGTGGATCGACCGGCTGGGCGCGGTCTGGGTCGAGGGGCAGATCACCCAGCTGTCGCGGCGGCCCGGCGCCGGCGTGGTGTTCCTGACGCTGCGCGACCCGTCGCACGACATCTCCCTGTCCGTCACCTGCTACCGCGCGGTCTTCGACCAGGTCGCCGACGTGGTCTCCGAGGGAGCCCGGGTCGTCGTGCAGGCCAAGCCCGAGTGGTATGCGCCGCGCGGCTCGCTGTCGCTGCGGGCCACCGAGATCAAGCCGGTGGGCGTCGGCGAGCTGCTGGCGCGGCTGGAGCAGCTGAAGAAGTCGCTCGCGGCGGAGGGTCTGTTCGCCGCGGACCGCAAGCGGCCGCTGCCGTTCCTCCCCCAGCTCATCGGGCTGGTCTGCGGGCGCGCCTCGGCCGCCGAACGGGACGTGCTGGAGAACGCCCGGCACCGCTGGCCGGCGGTCCGCTTCGAGGTCCGCAACGTCCCCGTTCAGGGCGTGCACGCGGTCCCGCAGGTCATCGAGGCGGTCACGGAGCTGGACGCCGCCCCGGAGGTGGACGTGATCATCGTGGCGCGCGGCGGCGGCAGCGTGGAGGACCTGCTGCCGTTCTCGGACGAGCGGCTCGTCCGGGCGGTGGCCGGCTGCCGGACGCCGGTGGTGTCGGCGATCGGGCACGAGCCGGACTCCCCGCTGCTCGACCTCGTGGCCGACCTGCGCGCCTCCACCCCGACGGACGCCGCGAAGCGGGTGGTGCCGGACGTCGGCGAGGAGCTGGTGCGGGTCCGGCAGCTGCGCGAGCGGGGGCTGCGCTGCGTCACGGCCCACGTCGAGCGCGAGGAGCGCGGCCTGGCGGCGCTGCGGGCGCGCCCGAGCGTGGAGCGGCCGCAGCGGATGGTCGAGGAGCGGGAGGCCCAGGTGGCCGCGCTCGCCGACCGGGGGCGGCGCACGCTCGGCCACCTGCTGGACCGGGCGGAGTCGGAGCTGACGCACACCCGCGCGCGCGTGGTGGCCCTGTCCCCCGCGGCGACGCTGCGCCGCGGCTACGCGGTCCTCCAGCGCGCGGACGGGTCGGTGGTGCGGGTGCCCGGCGAGGTGGCGCCGGAGGAGGAGCTGCGGGCGCGGGTCGCGGAGGGCGAGTTCACGGTGCGGGCCGTCGCCGCGCCGCCGGCTGTCCCACCCCCCGCATAGGCTGGGTGCCATGGCGAAGACGGATGCGACGGCCGAGAGCAACGGCGCCGGCGAGAGCGTTCTGGGGTACGAGCAGGCGCGGGACGAGCTGATCGACGTGGTGCGCCGCCTGGAGGCGGGGGGCACCACGCTGGAGGAGTCGCTGGCGCTGTGGGAGCGCGGCGAGGAGCTGTCGAAGGTCTGCCGGCACTGGCTGGAGGGCGCGCGGGCGCGGCTGGACGCGGCGCTGGCGGAGTCCGGGGGCGGCGAGGGGACGGGCTGACCGCCCGTCGGAAGCCCCCTTACGTGAGTCGCGTCACAAGGATTTCATTTTAGTTGAAACTTCACACACTTCGCGTAGAGTGGTGTCATCACCATGACCATCCGCACGCAAAATACGCAAAAGAAGGTGTTCTCGATGACTCTCGCCCTCGACTCCGCAGCCCAGGACCTGCTCTTCCGTGAGGCGCGCACCGCCAACGCCTTCTCCGACGAGCCGGTGACCGACGAGCAGATGCAGGCCGTCTACGACCTGGTCAAGTACGCCCCCACCGCGTTCAACCAGACGCCCCTGCGCGTCGTCCTGGTCCGCTCCGAGGAGGCCCGTGAGCGCCTCGTGGCGCACATGGCCGAGGGCAACCGGCCCAAGACCCGCACCGCGCCGCTCGTCGCCATCCTCGCCGCGGACAACGAGTTCCACGAGGAGCTGCCGACGCTCTTCCCGCACTTCCCGCAGGCCAAGGACATGTTCTTCGCCGAGCGCCCGGCCCGTGAGAAGTCGGCCGCGCTCAACGGCGCCCTGCAGGCCGCGTACTTCATCGTCGGCATCCGCGCCGCCGGTCTGGCCGCCGGCCCGATGACGGGCTTCGACGCCGCGGGCGTGCAGAAGGAGTTCCTCGACGACGACCACACCCCGCTGATGGTCGTCAACATCGGCAAGCCGGGCGAGAACGCCTCGTACCCGCGCTCGCCGCGCCTGTCCTACGAGGACGTCGTCACGACCGTCTGACCGCCCCGTCCCCCATGGGGGACCAGGCGGCCCCGGCCGTCGCACTCAGGATCCGTTCCCGGCCTTCGCGGCCTTCTCGGCCTTGAGCGCGGCGGCCATTTCCGTGAGCCGCTCGAACGAGGCGGTACCGGTGACCACCGTCGTCACCCCGCGCTCCTCGCGCACCAGGGCGTCGTACTTCTCGCCCTCGTAGCGCTGCCAGGCGGCGCCGCCGATCTGCTGCGTCTGCTTCGTCTTCACCGCGCCCCGGCTCACGCTGTCGACGAAGGCGGCCACCGGGCCGTCGCTCTGCTCGACCGCGACGTACTGCCGCTGCGGGTCGAGGAAGCCCAGGTGCCAGGCGGAGCCGTCCTTGCTGCCCGGCGTGTACGAGACCGACGTCGCGCGCCAGCCCTCGCCCAGACCCTCGGGCGCCGCCACGGCGTACGGCGCGGCGCGCCGCACCGCGTCGAGCTCCACGCGGTAGCTGACGGTCCGCACCGGATCCTTGCCGCTGTCGTGCGGGATGAAGAAATAGCCGACGAAGGCGACGGGGATCACCACCGCCATCGAGAGCAACATGTTCCGTACGGTCTGCGTCTTGCCGTTCCTACCTGCCACGCCCCTATAGTCCCCCACGCCCCCGGAGATCTTGACGGCGGTGGTCCCCTGCGGTCGCGCCGCGACCTTGACGCCGCTCATGCGTGGGGCGCTCTGCTCACTCTCGCAGTAAACAGATAAAGTCATCAGCACCCTCACCCTCTGCCCCCTTCGGGGGACGAGAGGCTCCACGGCCGTCGCCGTACAGAAAGGTGCGCTCCGATGACCGATCATCATCTGCCGTCTCCGCTCGAGGTCAGCCCCGAGGCCCCCGACCGCAACCTCGCCCTGGAGCTCGTCCGGGTCACCGAGGCCGGCGCCATGGCGTCGGGCCGCTGGGTCGGCCGTGGCGACAAGGACGGCGCGGACGGCGCCGCGGTCAAGGCCATGCGCGCCCTCATCAACACCGTCTCCATGAACGGCGTGGTCGTCATCGGTGAGGGCGAGAAGGACAACGCGCCCATGCTGTACAACGGCGAGCGCGTGGGCGACGGGACCGGCGCCGAGTGCGACGTCGCCGTGGACCCCGTGGACGGCACCACCCTGACCGCCAAGGGCATGGCCAACGCGGTCTCCGTCATGGCCGTCGCCGACCGCGGCTCCATGTTCGACCCGTCCGCCGTCTTCTACATGGACAAGCTGGTCACCGGCCCCGAGGCGGCCGACTACGTCGACATCAACGCGCCCGTGGCCGTCAACATCCGCCGCGTCGCGAAGGCGAAGCACTCCTCCCCCGAGGACGTGACGGTCGTCGTCCTGGACCGCCCCCGCCACGACGGCATCGTCCGGGAGATCCGCGAGGCCGGCGCCCGCATCAAGTTCATCTCCGACGGCGACGTGGCCGGCGCGATCATGGCCGTGCGCGAGGGCACGGGCGTCGACATGCTGCTGGGCATCGGCGGCACGCCGGAGGGCATCATCGCGGCCTGTGCGATCAAGTGCCTCGGCGGCACGATCCAGACGAAGCTGTGGCCCAAGGACGCCGAGGAGCGTCAGCGGGCGCTGGACGCGGGCCACGACCTGGAGAAGGTCCTGCACACCCACGACCTCGTCAGCGGCGAGAACGTCTTCTTCGTCGCCACCGGTATCACCGACGGCGAGCTGCTGCGCGGGGTGCGCTACCGCGCGGAGACCGCGACGACGCAGTCGCTCGTCATGCGGTCGAAGTCGGGCACCATCCGGCAGATCGACTCCACGCACCGGCTGTCGAAGCTGCGCGCCTACAGCACGGTGGACTTCGAGCGCCCCAGCTGAGCCCCGGCGGCCCGGCGCCGCTCACACCACGGGCCGGGCCCCGCCGCATTGTCCGGCGGGGCCCGGCCCGGCCCGTGAAAAAGTGCGCCCGCTCAGCCGGCGGCCGCGATGTGCTGGGAGCGCTGCAGCTCCGCCTCGCGCCGGCGCCTGCGGGCCAGGACCACCCGGCGCTCGGCCGCGGTCAGCCCGCCCCACACCCCGTAGGGCTCCGGCTGGAGCAGCGCGTGCTCGCGGCATTCGACCATCACCGGGCAGCGGGCGCAGACCCGCTTGGCGGCCTCCTCGCGGGAGAGCCGCGCGGCCGTGGGTTCCTTGGATGGTGCGAAGAAGAGCCCGGCTTCATCCCGGCGGCACACCGCCTCCGAATGCCAGGGGCCGGCCTGATCCCGGGCGGCAATCCGCTGGGACGGTACGGCGGCTTCCTGCAGGGGCTGATGCGGTAGCAGCACGGTCTACTCCTGACGACGGCTTAGCTGGCCGATTGAGTCACCTTTGCCCGTCTCCACTGCGCACGGCCATTCGCACCGGCAGCCGTACGAGAGACGATGCACCAAGCTTTACCCGCTGTGCGCGCGCTTATTCACACCGTTGCCATGACCGGAACGCCGCAGGCCGCCGGGTCAGCCGCCCGCGCGGAGGTTCTTGAGCCGCTTGCCCTTCCGCGGCTTGGCCTCCACCCCGCCGAAAGCAGCGAAACCCGTGACCGAGACGACCGGGGCGTCCGGGTCGTCGGCCTCGTGGACCGCCACGTCGAAACCGCCGAAGACGCCGGTTCCGGAGCAGCGCAGGGTGACGTTCTCCGGGACCTTGACGGTGACGCCGCCGAAGAGGGCGAGGACGTTGACGACGACCTCCCGCTGTTCGAAGATCGCCTCGCTCAGGTCGATCTCCACTCCGCCGAACACCGCGAACGCGTTGGTCCGCCGCGTCACGCGCCGGCGGCCCCGGCGGACGGCGCCGCCGAAGACGGCGACCAGGTTCTCGGAGTTCTCCAGGGGCGGGCCCGAGGGGCGCACCGAGGCGTCGTACGGGCGCGCGGGCGCGCCGCCGGAGAGGGCCGTTCCGTGCGGGAGCGCGGGCGGCAGATCGCGGACGAGCGGCTCCAGCTCGCCGACCGTCCGGGCCGCGTAGACCCGGCCGACCCGCTCGGCGTGCTCCTCCGCGGTGAGGCGCCCCTCACCCAGGGCCTCGCGCAGGACGTCGGCGATCCGGTCGCGGTCGGCGTCGGAGGCGCGCAACGCGGCCTCCGGGGGGCGTTTTTCCCAGGTCTGCTCTTCCACGGACAGCAGCGTAGCGACACGCGATAGATCGCGACCAGGGGTGAGTCGAGAGGTACTGAGCCTTACCTCACATACGGGGGCCCGGGCCCGAGCCCTACGCTGTTCCTGTGCTGCCGCAGATGTCAGCCGAAGCCCAGCCGAGTGAGGAATCGCCGCAATGTCTGCCCCCTCTGAGTTCGCCTATACCGACCTCCTGCCCCTGGGCGAGGACACCACCCCGTACCGCCTGGTCACCTCCGAGGGCGTGTCGACCTTCGAGGCCGACGGCCGTACGTTCCTCAAGGTCGAGCCCGAGGCGCTGCGGAAGCTGGCCGCCGAGGCGATGCACGACATCTCGCACTACCTGCGCCCCGCCCACCTCGCTCAGCTGCGCCGGATCCTCGACGACCCCGAGGCGTCGCCGAACGACAAGTTCGTCGCCCTCGACCTGCTGAAGAACGCCAACATCGCGGCAGCCGGCGTGCTGCCGATGTGCCAGGACACCGGCACGGCGATCGTCATGGGCAAGCGCGGCCAGAACGTCCTGACGCGGGGCGAGGACGAGAAGGCCCTCTCGCACGGCATCTTCGACGCGTACACGAAGCTGAACCTGCGGTACTCGCAGATGGCCCCGCTGACGATGTGGGACGAGAAGAACACCGGCTCCAACCTGCCGGCGCAGATCGAGCTGTACGCGACCGACGGCGGCGCGTACAAGTTCCTCTTCATGGCCAAGGGCGGTGGCTCGGCCAACAAGTCCTTCCTCTACCAGGAGACGAAGGCCGTCCTCAACGAGTCCTCCATGATGACGTTCCTGGAGCAGAAGATCCGCTCGCTCGGCACGGCCGCCTGCCCGCCGTACCACCTGGCGATCGTCGTGGGCGGCACCTCCGCGGAGTTCGCGCTGAAGACCGCGAAGTACGCCTCCGCGCACTACCTGGACGAGCTGCCGGCCGAGGGCTCGCCCACGGGCCACGGCTTCCGGGACAAGGAGCTGGAGGAGAAGGTCTTCGAGCTGACGCAGAAGATCGGCATCGGCGCCCAGTTCGGCGGCAAGTACTTCTGCCACGACGTGCGCGTGGTCCGCCTGCCGCGCCACGGCGCCTCGCTGCCCGTGGCCATCGCCGTCTCCTGCTCCGCCGACCGCCAGGCGGTCGCGAAGATCACCGCGGAGGGCGTCTTCCTGGAGCAGCTGGAGACCGACCCGGCGCGCTTCCTCCCCGACACCACGGACGAGCACCTCGACGAGGCGGGCGAGGTCGTGCAGATCGACCTGACCCGCCCGATGGACGAGGTCCTCGCCGAGCTGACGAAGTACCCGGTCAAGACGCGGCTGTCGCTGACCGGCCCGCTGGTCGTGGCGCGGGACATCGCGCACGCGAAGATCAAGGAGCGGCTGGACGCGGGCGAGGAGATGCCGCAGTACCTCAAGGACCACCCGGTCTACTACGCGGGCCCGGCCAAGACCCCCGAGGGCTACGCCTCCGGTTCCTTCGGCCCGACGACGGCCGGCCGCATGGATTCCTACGTCGAGCAGTTCCAGGCCGCGGGCGGCTCCAAGGTCATGCTCGCCAAGGGCAACCGCTCCCGGCAGGTGACCGACGCGTGCGGCGCGCACGGCGGCTTCTACCTCGGCTCGATCGGCGGCCCGGCGGCGCGTCTGGCGCAGGACTGCATCAAGAAGGTCGAGGTCCTGGAGTACCCGGAGCTCGGCATGGAGGCGGTCTGGAAGATCGAGGTCGAGGATTTCCCGGCGTTCATCGTCGTGGATGACAAGGGCAACGACTTCTTCACGGACCCGGCGCCGGCGCCGACGTTCACGGCGATTCCGGTGCGGTCGGCCTAGCCGGCACTCGATCGCCGGACGGGCAGCAGTGCCGCCCGTCCGGCGTTTGAGGACCGGGGTCCGGGGCGGGGCAGGGCCCCGGTTTCGGGACGGGGCGGGGCAGGGGCTACGCGAAGCGCTGTGACGCCGAGCCGTCACACTTCTGCAGCCGCAGCGCGTCCTTCCCCGTGGCCAGCGTCAGGCACAGGTCCGGCGCGGCCGTCGGCCTGAAGCCCGCATCCGTCCGTACGAACTGCTGGTTCGTACCCCCGTGGCAGTTCCACAGCACCACCGCCGTGCCCGCGCGATACGCGCCCTGCGGCACGTCCACGCACCGGTCGTGCGTCAGCGCGGAGTGCAGGGACTTCCGCCCCGCGTCGTACCACCACTCCTGGTTGCGGGTGCCGCCGCACGGCCAGCCGCCCACCTGGGTGCCGTTGGCGGTGGCCGCGCCGTAGGCGTCCACGCAGGTGCCCGTCGCCGCGTTCTTCAGCGGCCGGTAGGCGTCGTCCCAGCCACCCGGGTAGAGCTGCGGCTCGCCCGTGCTCGCCGGGTCGGCGCAGCCGGCCTCGCGGTGGCCGGAGCGGTAGAGGTCGCTCAGGCAGGACGCGAAGGCGCCGTGGCCGCGTCGGTTGGGGTGGAAGGACTGCCGGACGGAGTTGGCGTCCGGCGGGAAGGGGTTGGCGACGTCCACGTAGAGGCCGCGCGCCCAGGTGTCTTCCATGCACGTCTCGTGGCCGTGGAAGAGGCGTGAGTTGTCGAGGTAGAGGGCGCCGGTGTTCCGGGCCGCCCGGCGCATGCCGCGTTCGAAGGCGGGCACCGCGGCGTTGCGGCCCCAGGCGGCGTCGGAGGTGTGGCCGACGCAGCCGCCGGGGAGCTTGCCGGGGAAGTCCGGGTTGTCTTCGAAGTCGGGGCCGATGGGGCTGGGGTAGCCCATGAGGACGAGCTTGTAGTCGCCGGTGGTGTAGCCCGCGTCCGCCATCACCGTCCGCAGGTCCCGGACGGTCTGTTCGACCTTGGGCACCAGGCCGTCGACGCGGGCCTGCCAGCCGGGGGCGTACTTGGGCTCGCAAGTGCCCTGGAGGGTCAGGTAGCGGGTGACGCAGTCGGTCATCACGGGACCGAACTGGAGGTCGTCGTTGGCCCCGGCGACGAGCACGATCATCTTGACCCGCGTGTTGCGGGCCTTGATCGCGAGGTTGTCGCTCTGGACGAGCTCGTCCGCGTACTGCTTGTTCCCCCCGATGCGGATGTTCGTGGTGTCCGCGCCGGAGCAGGAGACGTTGTAGGTGACGTCCGCGGGGATCGTCGTGCGGTGGATGGCGGCGTCGGGCGAGCGGTGGCACCAGTTGGCCGGGCCGTTCGTGCCGGCTTCGTAGGTGCCGACGCCCTCGCCGGAGATCTCGCTGTCGCCGAGCGAGACGAGCGAGGTCTTGCGCTGGTCCAGGGGGCGCGGGGCGGAGTCCCCGTAGAGCTTGGCGGCCTCGGCCGCGCGGATCTTCTCCAGCTCGGCCGGCAGGGGGGTGGCGGAGGTGAAGGACGGGCCAGAAGGCGTGAGCGGCCGCGCCTGGGCGGCGGGTCCGGTGAGCGCCGTGCCGCCGAGCACCGCGGTGAGCGCGGCGACGGCGGCGAGCGTACTGCGCAGGGTGGGTCTGCGTGGCATGGAGCCTCCCGGTTTCTTTTGTTACCCGCGGTATTTACTAGCCGGTAAGCACTCTTGGGAACACTGTGAACAAGACAAACGCTGTGTTTGTCAGGAGGTAAGCGACCATGACCGACAGTGAGCAGTACCGGACCGAGCACGACTCCATGGGAGAGGTCCGGGTTCCCGCGCACGCCAAGTGGCGGGCGCAGACCCAGCGGGCGGTGGAGAACTTCCCCGTCAGCGGGCAGCGGCTGGAGCGGGCGCACATCGAGGCCCTGGGCCGGATCAAGGCCGCCGCGGCCAAGGTCAACGCCGAGCTGGGCGTCGTGGAGCGGGACATCGCGGCCGCCGTGGCGGAGGCCGCCGAGGAGGTCGCCGAGGGCCGCTGGGACGAGCACTTCCCCATCGACGTCTTCCAGACCGGCTCGGGCACGTCCTCCAACATGAACACCAATGAGGTCGTCGCCACCCTCGCCACCGAGCGGCTCGGCCGCGACGTGCACCCCAACGACCACGTCAACGCCTCGCAGAGCTCTAACGACGTGTTCCCCTCCAGCATCCACATCGCCGCCACCGCGGCCGTCACCCGCGATCTGGTGCCGGCGCTGGAGCACCTCGCCGAGGCGCTGGAGCGCAAGGCCGCGGAGTTCGCCGAGGTCGTCAAGTCCGGCCGCACCCACCTGATGGACGCCACGCCCGTCACCCTCGGCCAGGAGTTCGGCGGCTACGCGGCGCAGGTCCGCTACGGCGTCGAGCGGCTGCGCGCGTCCCTGCCGCGGCTCGCCGAACTGCCCCTGGGCGGTACGGCCGTGGGCACCGGCATCAACACCCCGCCGGGGTTCGCCGCCGCCGTCATCGCCGAGGTCGCCCGCACCACCGGCCTGCCGCTGACCGAGGCCCGCGACCACTTCGAGGCGCAGGGCGCCCGCGACGGGCTGGTGGAGACCAGCGGTCAGCTGCGCACGATCGCGGTCGGCCTGACGAAGATCTGCAACGACCTGCGCTGGATGGCGTCCGGGCCGCGCACCGGACTCGCCGAGATCAACATCCCCGACCTCCAGCCGGGCTCGTCGATCATGCCGGGCAAGGTCAACCCCGTCGTCCCCGAGGCCGTCCTGATGGTGGCCGCCCAGGTCACCGGCAACGATCTGACCGTGGCCACGGCGGGCGCCGCGGGCAACTTCGAACTCAACGTGATGCTGCCGGTGATGGCGAAGAACCTCCTGGAGTCCGTGCGGCTGCTCGCCAACGTCTCCCGGCTGCTCGCCGACCGCACGGTCGACGGCATCACCGCCAACGCCGAGCGCGCCCGGGAGTACGCCGAGTCCTCGCCGTCCGTCGTCACACCCCTCAACCGCTACATCGGGTACGAGGAGGCCGCCAAGGTGGCCAAGAAGTCCCTTGCGGAGCGCAAGACGATCCGCGAGGTCGTCCTGGAATCCGGATACGTCGACCGCGGCCTGCTGACAAAGGAGCAGCTCGACGAGGCGCTGGACGTGCTGCGGATGACCCGCCCGTGAACCCCGGGCGGGCTCCGCGCGGGCCCGCCCGTCAACCCGGTCCGTCAACCGGTCGCCGCACCGGCAGCCGGTCCGGACCTTTGCGGTGCACATCACGGCGCATTCGTGGTCAGGGCACCTAAGATCTGCGCATGACAGCGGACACGGTGGACACGACGGGCACAGCCGGCGCCGCCCCCTGGGCGCCGGGGGACCACATCCTCTGGCGCTACCGGGGCAACGCCGCGGGCGACCGGGTCCACATCTGCCGCCCCGTCACCGTGGTCCAGGACACCGCCGAGCTCCTCGCCGTCTGGATGGCCCCCGGCACCGAGTGCGTCAAGCCACTGCTCACCGATGGCACACCCATCCACCAGGAGCCGCTGGCCACCCGCTACACCAAGCCGCGCACCACCGTCCGCGACCGCTGGTTCGGGGCGGGCGTGCTCAAGCTCGCCCGGCCCGGCGAGCCGTGGTCGGTCTGGCTGTTCTGGGGCCGTGACTGGCGCTTCAAGAACTGGTACGTGAACCTTGAGGAGCCGCTCGCGCGCTGGGCGGGCGGGGTGGATTCCGAGGACCACTTCCTGGACATCGCCGTCTACCCCGACCGCAGTTGGGAGTGGAAGGACGAGGACGAGTTCGCCCAGGCGCAGCAGGTGGGCTTGATGTCGGCGGCCCGCGCCCGGCGGGTGCGGGCGGCCGGGCGGGCCGCGGTGGAGCGGATCGAGGCGTGGGGGGCGCCGTTCGCCGCGGGCTGGGAGGACTGGCGGCCGGACCCCGCGTGGCGGGTGCCCGCGCTCCCGGACGACTGGGACCGCTCCCCCGCCCGGGCCGGCGCGAAGGCCCCCTCGAACGGCGTCCGGGGGCGGTGATCCGCGGATCGGCCCCGGGAACCGCTTGGCAGGGTCCCGAGGGGCAACCGTAGGATCAGGCTCCGCGATACTGCACAGCAGCACGGCACGACAGAGCACGGCATGTGACGCATGATCACAGACCACGGTCAGGGAGAGGGCGGAGCCGTGAGCGGTGACGACCAGCGGGACTACGACGGCTACGCCCGCTTAGGGCTGGACCGCACCGGGCAGGCCGAGGCGTTCGACGCGATCGGCGACCGCTACGACGAGGCGTTCCCGCACAAGGAGGGCCAGCTCGACTCCGGTGCCTGGCTGGCGCGCACGCTGCCGCCCGGCTCCCGCGTCCTGGACCTGGGCTGCGGGACGGGCATCCCGACCGCCCGGCAGCTCGCCGAGGCCGGGCACGACGTCGTCGGCGTCGACATCTCCTCCGGCATGCTCGCCCTCGCGCGCGCCAACGTGCCCGGAGCGCACTTCGTCGAGGCGGACCTGGCGACGCTGCGGGACGGCAGGCTCGGCTCCTTTGACGGAGTCGCCGCCTTCTTCACCCTGCTGATGCTGCCCCGCCCGGAGATACCGCACGCGCTGCGGATGCTGCACGGCCTGCTGAGACCGGGGGGCCTGCTGGCGCTCTCGATGGTCGAGGCCGACGTGGACGACTTCTCCATGCCGTTCCTGGGCCACTCGATCCGGGTATCCGGATACCTGCGGGACGAATTGCGCCAGGTCGTGTGCGAAGCGGGTTTTGAAGTCGCCGGGGAAAGCTCGCCGGCGTACGCCCCGGCGAGTACGGACGTACCACCCGAGATCCAGCTCTTCTTCAATCTGCGACGCGCCTGACCCACGGTGCGCCCTCTGCGACCGGGCGTGCAGCCCCGACGGATGGAACCCCACGCGTGACGGAGCATCCCAACTCCCACGGAAGCCAGCGGACCGCAGCGGTGCGGCAGTCCGCCGCGCCCGCCCCCGCGCCGGCCGTGCCCGCGCACGGCCCGGAAGCCACCGCGGCCCGCCTGCCGCGGCAGCCGTCCGGCTCCGGCACACCGGCGCAGACCCCGCGCGAGCGGAGCCGCGCCGAGGCGCACCCCGAGCCGGCCGGGCCCGAGGACTGCGCCCGGGCCGGCGGTGACGCCCACGCCGGGCCCGACGGTGCCACCCGGGCGGCCGCCCGGCAGGACGGCGACGCCCCGGCCGGGGCCGGGCCCGCTCCGGGCAGCCGCACCCGCGCGGCCCTCGACTCCGGCGCCGGGGACGGCGTGCCGGGCGGCCCGGGCCCGGCGGCGCCCGGGGCCACCGGCGGGGAGCGGCTGCGGTTCGTCGGCGCGGCGACCCGGCGGATCGCCCGGGGCATCGACCTCGACGAGATCGTGCTGGGCCTGTGCCGGGCCACCGTGCCGACGTTCGCCGACGCGATCCTGGTCTATCTGCGCGACCCGCTCCCGGTGGGCGACGAGCGGCCCGTGGGCCCGGTCGTGCTGCGGCTGCGCCGCACCGACCAGCTGCCCGAGCACGTCCGCGGGCTGGGCGAGGCGCTCGGGGTCCCCGACGCCCTCTCCCCGCCGGTCGGCGCCGAGGGCCGGAGCGATCCGGCCACCGATCTGGCGGGCGCCGCGGCCGAGCGCTGCGAGGTCCGCATAGGAGGGCCGCTCGCGGAGGTGCTGCGAGGGGTCAGACCGGTCTTCGGCGACTCCTCCGCCGCGCGGGCGGCGCTCCCGGAGCTGCTGGGCGAGGGCCGGTGCGTCCCGGACCGGCACCGCACGATCCTCGCGCCCCTGCGGGGGCGCCGGCGGGTGATCGGCGCGGCGGTGTTCATACGCCGCGCGGACCGGGCCGCGTTCGAAGGCGACGACCTCCTGGTGGCGGCGCAGCTGGCCACCCACACCGCCCTCGGTGTCGACAAGGCGGTGCTCTACGGCCGCGAGGTGTACATCGCGGACGAGCTGCAGCGCACGATGCTCCCCGACTCCCTGCCCCAGCCGACCGGCGTCCGGCTCGCCAGCCGCTACCTCCCGGCCGCCGAGACCGCCCGGGTGGGCGGCGACTGGTACGACGCGATCCCGCTGCCGGGCAACCGGGTGGCGCTCGTCGTCGGTGACGTCATGGGGCACTCCATGACCTCCGCCGCGATCATGGGCCAGCTGCGCACCACCGCCCAGACCCTCGCGGGCCTGGACCTGCCGCCGGCCGAGGTGCTGCACCACCTGGACGAGCAGGCGCAGCGGCTGGGCTCGGACCGCATGGCCACCTGCCTGTACGCGGTGTACGACCCGGTCGCGCACCGCATCGTCATCGCCAACGCCGGGCATCCGCCGCCCATACTGCTGCACCGCGGCGGCCGGGCGGAGGTGCTGCGGGTGCCGCCGGGCGCGCCGATCGGCGTGGGCGGGGTGGACTTCGAGGCCGTGGAGCTGGACGCGCCCGCCGGGGCGACCCTGCTGCTGTACACCGACGGCCTGGTGGAGTCCCGGATACGGGACGTGTGGACCGGCATAGAGCAGCTGCGGGAGCGGCTGATCGAGACGGCCCGGCTGACCGGCCCCAACCCGCCGCCGCTGGAGCCGTTGTGCGACGAGGTGCTGGGCATGCTGGGCCCCGGCGACCGGGACGACGACATCGCCCTGCTCGCGGCCCGGTTCGAGGGCATCGCGCCCAGCGACGTGGCGTACTGGTTCCTCGACCCGCGTCCCCAGACGGCCCGTCAGGCGCGCCGGCTGGCGAAGCGGGCGCTGACGCGCTGGGGCCTGGAGGAGCTGACGGACGGGGTGGAGCTGCTGGTCAGCGAGGTGATCACCAATGCCGTGCGGTACGCCGAGCGGCCGATCACGCTGCGGCTGCTGCGCACGGACGTGCTGCGCTGCGAGGTCGGCGACGACGTTCCGCAGCTGCCCAGGCTGCGGCAGGCCAGGCCCTCGGACGAGGGCGGCCGGGGTCTGTATCTGGTGAACAGGCTGGCCAGGCGGTGGGGGGCCACCCGGCTGAGCACAGGGAAGGTGGTCTGGTTCGAGCTGGCGCTGCCCGCGCACGCCCGCTGAGGCACGCACCGCCGCCGGGTCGTTACCGGCGGATACGTCCGTACGCGGTGGAATTCTGGACAGTGTCCGGGGACCTGTTGCCGACAGGGCGTCGGCGGAGTTGACTGGCCCGGGTGGAGGGTGATGCGCACGCGCCCTCACCCCTCGCCCGTGCTCTCGCCCATCGCCCGTTCCGGGAGGCGTCCCATGAGTGACTCGGCGCAACAGACCCCGTACACGACGAACAACGCCGGGATCCCGGTGGAGAGCGACGAACACTCGCTCACCATCGGTGACACCGGCCCCATCCTGCTCCAGGACCACTACCTGATCGAGAAGATGGCCCAGTTCAACCGGGAACGGGTCCCCGAGCGGGTGGTGCACGCCAAGGGCGGCGGCGCCTACGGCTTCTTCGAAGTCACCGAGGACGTCAGCCAGTTCACCAAGGCGGACCTCTTCCAGCCGGGCAGGCGCTGCGAGGTGCTGGCCCGCTTCTCGACCGTCGCCGGCGAGCAGGGCAGCCCCGACACCTGGCGCGACCCGCGCGGCTTCGCGCTGAAGTTCTACACCGAGCACGGCAACTACGACCTGGTGGGCAACAACACCCCGGTCTTCTTCGTCCGGGACCCGCAGAAGTTCCAGGACTTCATCCGCAGCCAGAAGCGCCACCCGCGCACCGGGCTGCGCAACAACGACATGCAGTGGGACTTCTGGACGCTGTCGCCGGAGTCCGCGCACATGGTCACCTGGCTGATGGGCGACCGCGGCGTCCCCAGGACGTGGCGGCACATGAACGGCTACGGCTCGCACACGTTCATGTGGGTGAACGCGGGCGGCGAGCGGTTCTGGGTGAAGTACCACATCAAGACCGACCAGGGCATCGACTTCCTCACCCAGGAGGAGGCCGACCAGCTCGCCGGGTCGGACGCCGACAAGCACCGCCGGGATCTGTTCGAGGCCATCGAGAGCGGGAACGCCCCCTCGTGGACGATGCACGTCCAGGTCATGCCGTTCGACGACGCGGCGGACTACCGCTTCAACCCGTTCGACCTCACCAAGGTCTGGCCGCACGGCGACTACCCGCTGATCGAGGTCGGCCGGATGACGCTGAACAAGAACCCCGAGGACTACTTCGTCCACATCGAGCAGGCGGCGTTCGAGCCGTCCAATCTGGTGCCGGGCATCGGCCCGTCCCCGGACAAGATGCTGCTGGGCCGGCTGTTCTCCTACCCGGACACCCACCGCTACCGCATCGGGCCGAACTACGCGCAGCTGCCGCCGAACCGGCCGCACTCGCCGGTCAACTCGTACGCGAAGGACGGCCCGATGCGCTACGAGCCGTCGCGCACGAGCGCGGTGTACGCGCCCAACTCCTACGGCGGCCCGGCGGCCGACACCGGGCGCTTCGGGTCCCCGGCGGGCTGGGCGGCGGCGGGCGAGATGGTCCGCGAGGCGTACAAGCTGCACCGCGAGGACGACGACTGGGGCCAGGCCGGGACGATGGTCCGCCAGGTCCTCGACGACGCCGCGCGCGACCGGCTGGTCGGCAACGTCTCCGGCCATCTGCGCCAGGGCGTCACCCGGCCGGTGCTGGACCGCGCGCTGGCGTACTGGCGCAATGTCGACAAGAACATCGGCGACCGCATCGCTACGGCGGTCAACGGGAGCTGACCCACGGAGAAACGGCCGCCGGCCGCGCGAGTGAGCGCGGCCGGCGGCCGTTTTGCGTGTCCCGGTGCCGGGTTTGCGTGTCCCGGTGCCGGGTTTGCGTGTCCCGGTGCCGGGCCGGGTCAGTCCTTGGGCTCCAGGCGCCCGCCGTTGGGCAGCGTTCCGCCTTCGTTCCCGCCGCCCGCGGTCGGCGAGGGCTTGTTCGTCGGCGTGGGGGGCTTCGGCGGCCGCGGGGACGGCGAGGCGGGCGGCGAGGCGGGCTGGGAGGACGGCGGCTTGGAGGCGCCGCTGGGCGACGGCGACTGGGACGTCCGCGACGGCGTGGCCGACGGGGTGTGCGACGCCTGGGGCGACGGCTGCGAGGAGGCCGGCGGGGCCGGCGGCGGGGGCACCACGGCCGCCTCGTCCGTGCGCAGGTCGAACTCGGTGTCGCCGTCCGCGGACTCGGCCATGTAGTCGGCCCAGATCTCGGCCGGGTAGCCGCCACCGTTGACGCGGCCGGTCTCGACGCCGCCGGTGTTGGTCAGCGGCACCTGCTTGCCGCCGGGCCCCTCTCCGAACATGCCGACCGTGGTGACCAGGTCGGGGGTGTAGCCCGAGAACCAGGCCGACTTGTTGTCGTCGGAGGTGCCGGTCTTGCCCGCGACCGCGAACTGGGCGTTCTGCACGGCCTTGGCCGTACCGTCGTTGACCACGCCCTTGAGGACCTGGGTCACGTTGTCGGCGTTGGTGCGGGTGAGGACCTGGTCGCCGATCGGGTCGGGCATCTCCAGCTTCTGGCCGCCGTTGCGGGTCACCGAGGCGACGAGCGTCGGGGTGACCTTCTTGCCGTGGTTGGCGAGGGTGGCGTACGCACCGGCCATCCGCAGCGGGCTGGCGCCCATGGAGCCGAGGGACATGGCCGGGACCTCTTCGAAGTTGCCGGCCTTGCCGTTCATGCCCATGTCGACGGCGGTCTTCTTGACCTTGTCGAGGCCGACGTCGACGGCCATCTGCGCGAAGGCGGAGTTGATCGACTTGTTCATCGACTCCTGGACCGTCACCGGCCCGTAGCTCACGTCGTCCTCGTTCTGCGGGGCGAAGGCCGTGGCGCTGTTGCGGATGGGCCGCTTGCTGGTGCCGTCGTAGATCGTGCCGGCCGTGATGGGACGGCCGTCCTCGTTGCGGGACTGGTTCTGCAGCGCGGAGGCGAAGATCAGCGGCTTGAAGGTGGAGGCCGGCTGGTAGTCCTCGCGCGTGGCGTTGTTGCTGAAGTGCTTGAGGTAGTCCTGGCCGCCGTACAGGGCCACGACCTTCCCCGTCTTGCGGTCCACCGACACGGCGCCGACCTGGGCGTACTCGTCGACCTTGCGGACCTTGGGGTCCAGCTTGCGGGTCACCTGCTGGTGGACCGCCTGCTCCAGGTTCTTCTGCTTCTTCGGGTCGATGCTGAGCGTGATCGTCCAGCCGCCGGCGGCCAGGTCGCTCTCGCTGCGGCCCTGCTTGCGCAGCGCCCGCTCGATCTCCTGCTCGGCCGCCTTGACCAGGTAGCCGTTCTGACCGCTCAGGCCCTTCGGGGGCTTGGGGTCCTTCGGCACCTCGAAGTTCATGCCCTTGCGCTTCTCCGCGTCGAGCCACTTCATCTCGACCATTTTGTCGAGGACGTAGTTCCAGCGGGCCTTGGCGTTGCGCTTGCCGTCGTCGGTGGCCACCGTCCAGTCGTACTGACTGGGGGCCTGCAGCAGGGCGGCGAGGTAGGCGCCCTCCTCAAGGCTGAGCTTGTCGACGTCCTTGTTGTAGTACGCGCGGGCGGCGGCCTGGATGCCGTAGGCGTTCCGGCCGTAGTAGCTCGTGTTCAGGTAGCCCGCGAGGATGTCCTTCTTGTCGACCTTCTGCTGCACCTTGAGCGAGATGATCAGCTCCTTCACCTTGCGGGTGACGGTCTGCTCCTGGCTCAGGTACGAGTTCTTCACGTACTGCTGGGTGATGGTCGAGCCACCCTGCTTGCCCCGGCCCATCACGGTGTTGAGGATGCCGCGGGCGGTGCCCTTCATGTCGACACCGGGGTCGGTCCAGAAGTTCTTGTTCTCGGCGGCGACGACGGCGTCCTGGATGTTCTTGGGGATCTTGTCCAGGGGCACCTCCTCGCGGTTGACCTGGCCCGTGCGGGCCAGCACCGTGCCGTTGCTGAGCTTGTAGATGTTGCTCTGCAGCTTGGTCGCAGTCTTGCTGTCGGGCACGTCCACGTACAGGTAGAGCGCCACGAAGGCGCCCGCGCCGAGGGCGATCAGACCCACGAAGTAGGCGAGCAGCTTCTTCCACGTGAAGAAGCGGCGTATGCCGGTCTTCTTGGGCTTCTTGCCCTTTGCAGTGCGGGTGCTGTTCTGCGCCCGTCGCGCTTCCGCTCGGCCCATCTCTCCCGTAGCTCCACTCTGTCCGCCCCCAACCCAGCTCACGAAGCTAACACCGCAACTGTCACCAAACGCCCATCGATCTGGCCTTTGAGGCACGTGACATACAGCACCCCGATCGGCGGGAACCGGGCGCGGAGCAGCGCGGAAAACCGTACAGGGCGATATTGTGCTATCACTTTGCTAGACAGTCGGCGGGACGGATCCAGCACGCCCGCCGCAAGAAACAGGGGGAGCAGCCATGCCCGACACCGCCCACACACCGGACGCGACGCCGCAGGTCAACGCGCCTGACATGCCCCGGCCACGGGTCCGCGAGGTCCCGGCCCACGACATCGGCGGCGGACTCGCCCTGCTGCTCGGGCTGGTGGGGCTGCTCGCCGGGGCCGGCGTGACCGTCCTCGGCGCCCGGTTCGGCGCCGACGGGAAGACCGGCCTCGCCGTGGCGCTCGTCGTCGGCGGCATCCTCGTCGCCCTCGCCTCGCTCATCGCGATGTGCGGGCTGAACACCGTGGCGCCCGGCCAGGCCCGGGTCGTCCAGCTGTTCGGCCGCTACCGGGGCACGATCCGCACCGAGGGCCTGCGCTGGGTGAACCCCTTCACCAGCCGCGACAAGATCTCCACCCGGGTGCGCAACCACGAGACGGCCGTCCTGAAGGTCAACGACGCCTACGGCAACCCCATCGAGCTGGCCGCCGTCGTCGTCTGGCGGGTGGAGGACACCGCCCAGGCGATGTTCGAGGTGGACGACTTCCTGGAGTTCGTCTCCACCCAGACCGAGGCCGCGGTCCGGCACATCGCCATCGAGTACCCCTATGACGCGCACGACGACGACGCGCTCTCCCTGCGCGGCAACGCCGAGGAGATCACCGAGAAGCTCGCCCTGGAGCTGCACGCCCGCGTCGAGGCCGCCGGGGTGCACATCATCGAGTCGCGCTTCACCCACCTCGCCTACGCTCCGGAGATCGCCTCCGCCATGCTCCAGCGGCAGCAGGCCGGCGCGGTGGTCGCCGCCCGCAAGCTGATCGTGGAGGGCGCGGTCGGCATGGTCGAGGAGGCGCTGACGCGGATCAACGAGCAGGGCATCGTGGAGCTGGACGAGGAGCGGAAGGCGGCCATGGTCGGCAATCTGATGGTGGTGCTGTGCGGCGACCGGGCCGCGCAGCCGGTCCTGAACACCGGCAGCCTCTACCAGTGACGGAGGACCTCCCGCAGAAGCGAGGGCCGCGGCAGCGCAAGCAGGTGCTGCTGCGGCTCGACCCGCTCGTGCACGACGCCCTGGCGCGCTGGGCCGGGGACGAGCTGCGCAGCGCCAACGCGCAGATCGAGTTCCTGCTGCGCAAGGCGCTCACGGACGCCGGCCGGATGCCCCGGGGCACGGGCTCCCTGCCGCGGCGCGGCCGCCCGCCCAAGAACGCCCCGGAGGACGCCGCCGACTGAGAGCCCCCTCAGGGCCGATCTCGTTCCGCATGATTTCGGCCAGCTGTGCCTTGCATCTATACATGCCGCGTATACACCGGGTGTATTCTCTGCGGCATGTCAATCGGACACACCCTGCTCGCCCTCCTGGAGTCCGGGCCGAGCCACGGCTACGACCTCAAGCGGGCCTTCGACGAGCGCTTCGGCCACGACCGTCCGCTCCACTACGGCCAGGTCTACTCGACCATGTCGCGCCTGCTGAAGAACGGCCTCGTCGAAGTGGACGGCATCGAACACGGCGGCGGCCCCGACCGTAAGCGCTACGCCATCACCGACGCGGGGATCACGGACGTCGAGCAGTGGCTCGGGCAGCCCGAGAAACCCGAGCCCTACTTGCAGTCGACCCTCTACACCAAGGTCGTCGTCGCCCTGCTCACCGGCCGGGACGCCGCCGACCTCCTCGACGGGCAGCGGGCGGAGCACCTGCGCCTGATGCGCGAGCTCACCCGGCGCAAGAGCACCGGCGACCTCGCCGACCAGCTCATCTGCGACCACGCCCTCTTCCACCTCGAAGCCGATCTGCGGTGGCTGGAACTGACCGCTGCCAGGCTCGATCAGCTGGCGAAGGCGGTCGGCGCATGACCCCGGCCGGTTCCCTGCTGGCCGCGACCGGTCTGCACAAGGCGTACGGGCCGACCCCCGCGCTCGTCGGCGCGGACTTCTCCGTCCACCCGGGCGAGGTCGTCGCCGTCATGGGCCCCTCGGGCTCCGGCAAGTCGACGCTGCTGCACTGCCTCGCCGGCATCGTCCGCCCGGACGCCGGCACGGTCCGCTACGGGGCGCGCACCCTGTCGGAGCTGTCGGACGGGGAGCGCAGCGCGCTGCGGCGCGGCGAGTTCGGCTTCGTCTTCCAGTTCGGGCAGCTCGTGCCGGAGCTGACGTGCGTGGAGAACGTCGCGCTGCCGCTGCGGCTGAGCGGCGTCCGCCGCAAGGACGCCGAGGCCCGCGCGCTGGAGTGGATGGAGCGCCTGGAGGTCGCCGACGTCCGGGGCCGCCGCCCCGGCGAGGTCTCCGGGGGCCAGGGCCAGCGCACCGCCGTCGCCCGCGCCCTCGTCACCGGCCCCCGGGTGATCTTCGCCGACGAGCCGACAGGTGCCCTCGACTCCCTCAACGGCGAGCGCGTGATGCAGCTGCTGACCGAGGCCGCCCGCGACACCCGGGCCGCCGTCGTCCTCGTCACGCACGAGGCGCGGGTCGCCGCCTACTCCGACCGCGAAGTGATCGTCCGGGACGGCCGCGCCCGCGACATGGCGGGCGTCGCATGAGCGCCCGCGGCACCGAGCGGGCCGGTCACGGCCCCGCCGACCGGCCCACCGGCCCCACGGGCGCGGCCGCCTGGGCGCGCGACCTCACCTCCGGCGCCCGCTTCGCCTTCACCGGCGGCCGCGAGAGCTGGCTGCGCACCGCGCTGACCGCCCTGGGCGTCGGCCTCGGGGTGACACTGCTGATGATCGCGACGGCCGTGCCGGAGATGCTCTCCGAGCGCCACGAGCGGAGCATCGCCCGGCTGGCACCCGACATGCCGGCGGCGACGATCGCCCCGGGCCCCGCCACCCTGCTCCACCGCGATGCCGCCACCGACTACCGGGACCAGCCGATCGGGGGCGCGCTCCTGCGGCCCGACGGCCCCCGCGCCCCGGCGCCGCCCGGAGTGGACCGCATACCCGGCCCCGGCGAGATGGTGGTCTCCCCCGCACTCTCCCGGCTGCTGGACTCGCCCGACGGCAAGCTGCTGCGCGAGCGGTTCCCGCAGCGCGTCGTCGGCACCATCGGCGACGCGGGACTCATCGGCCCCAGCGAGCTCTACTACTACGCCGGCAGTGACCGCATCACCACCGGCACCGGTGCCGAGCGCATCGACCACTACGGCCAGAAGTCGGACGGCTTCCTCCCGCAGGGCCCGGTCTACCTCATCTTGATGATCATGATGTGCGTCGTCCTGCTGATGCCCGTCGTCGTCTTCATCGCCACGGCCGTCCGCTTCGGCAGCGAGAACCGCGACCGCAGGCTCGCCGCGCTGCGCCTGGTCGGCGCGGACATCCGCACCGTCCGCCGGATCGCCTCCGGTGAGGCGCTGTGCGGCTCGCTGGTGGGGCTGGCCGTCGGCGTGGGGATCTTCCTGTCCGTCCGGGAGCTCGCCACCCGGGTGACGGTCAAGGACACCACCGTCTTCCCGTCCGACATGGCGCCGAGCCCCCTGCTGGGGGCGATCATCGCGATCGCCGTGCCCGCCTCGGCCGTCCTCGTCACCCTCTTCGCGCTCCGCGGGGTCGCCGTCGAACCGCTGGGCGTGGTCCGCGACGCGGTCGCCCCGCGCCGCCGGCTGTGGTGGCGGCTGCTCTTCCCGGCCGCCGGCGTGGCCCTTCTCCTGCCGCTGCTCAGCAGGGCCTCCGGGCCGTTCGGCACCTCGGCCGACCCGTTCCAGCTCACGGCGAGCGCGGTGCTGATCCTCGTCGGTGTGGCGGCCGTGCTGCCGTGGCTGGTGGAGACCTGCGTCGCCCGGCTCCGGGGCGGCCCGCCCTCCTGGCAGCTGGCCGTCCGGCGGCTGCAACTGCACAGCGGCGCCGCGGCCCGCACGGTCAGCGGCATCACCGTCGCCATGGCGGGGGCGATCGCGGTGCAGATGCTCTTCGCCGGGACCCAGGGCTTCACGGAGGACACCGACGGCGTGCCGCCGACCCACTCCCAGATGAGGGCCTCCTACCGGCCGGTTCCGGCGGCGGAGGTGCGCGGCTACACCGAGCGCTTCCGCGCGACCCCGGGCGTGGTGGGGGCGCTGGGCGTGGTGACCACGTACGCCGACAGGACCGATAAAGCGGCGGACGAACGGGGGGTCACCTCCGTCAGCGTCGGCGACTGCGCGACGCTGCGGGAGATGGCCCGGCTGGACTCCTGCGCGGACGGGGACGTGTTCGTCGCCCGGAAGGACGGCGGTTTCGACACCGCCCGCGCGTTCCCGCCCGGCACCGGCCTGACGATGGAGGAGTACGCCGAGAGCGCCCGGGACAGGATCCCGCGCGTCTACCGGTGGACCGTTCCCGCCTCGGCCCGGGTGGTGGCGACCCGCCCCGACCCGGCCGGTGAGCACCACGACGGCATCCTGGCCACACCGTCCGCCGTCGACATCACCAAGATGCCCGAGGCGGAGACCGTGCTGATGGTCAAGTCCCGCCCCGGCGACCTGGACGCCCTCGAACGGGTCCGCAACACCGCGGCCGGCATCGATCCGGGGATGCACATCCGCCGCATGGGCGGCGTGGTCAAGGTGGACCACTACACCGCCATCGAGCGGGGCCTGCTGATCGGATCCGCCCTCACGCTCGCCGTCATCGGCGCGAGCATGCTCGTCTCCATGCTGGAACAACTGCGGGACCGCAGGCGGATGCTGTCCGTCCTCGTCGCCTTCGGCACCCGCCGCTCCACCGTCGCCTGGTCGGTGCTGTGGCAGACGGCGATACCCGTCGCGCTCGGCCTGGTGCTCGCCGTGCTCGGCGGTCTCGGCCTCGGCTGGGCGATGCTCGAACTGGCCGGCGGGAGCGTCAAGGACTGGCTGGTCTTCCTGCCCGTCATCGGCGGCGGCGCGGCGGTCACCTTGCTGGTGACGCTCGTCAGCCTGCCGTTGCTGTGGCGGCTGATGAGAGCGGACGGCCTGCGGGAGGAGTGACGCCCCGCCCGGCGGAGCACCGCCGGGCGAGCCACAGGTCACAGGTATCGGATATCAAGTAGCAGGTAAGGGGCGACGACACGGGGCGTCGCCCCTTACCTGTTCCTACCCGGCCCTTTTTCTACCCGGTGCGGTCGCTGACGATGCGGACCGGCAGGCTGCGGAGCTCCGCGCGCAGCGCGTCCGCGAACTGCTCGAACTCCCCCTGCCGCGCCGCCCCGGAGCGCATGGCCAGGGCGACCCGGCGCGCGGGCGCGGGGTCGGCGAAGTAGCCCGTGGCGAGCTGTTCGCTGCGGCCGGTCTCGACGCGCAGGGCGGTGCGCGGCAGCAGGGTGACGCCCATGCCGCCACCGACCAGCTGCACGAGGGTGGAGAGACCGGCGGCGCTGGTCGTCACCGGCGCCCCGGTGGTGCGCCCCGCCTCCCGGCAGATGTCGAGCGCCTGGTCGCGCAGACAGTGGCCCTCGTCCAGCAGCAGCAGGTCCAGCTCGCGCAGGGCCTCGCGCGGGATGTCGCCCCGGCCGGCCAGCCAGTGGTCACTCGGAGTGACCAGGACGAAGTCCTCGTCGAAGAGCGGCAGCTCGGTGACGCCGGGCGCGCCGAGGGGGACGGCGAGCAGCAGCAGATCGAGCCGCCCCTGGGACAGCCCGTCCAGCAGGGAGAAGGTCTGCTCCTCGTGCACCTGGAGATCGAGGTCGGGATACTTCCCGTGGACCAGCCGCAGGACCGTCGGGAGCAGATAGGGCGCGACGGTCGGGATCACCCCCAGACGGAGCACTCCCGTGAAGGGCGCGCGGGCCGCGTCGGCCTCCTCCAGCAGAGCGCCGACGGCGTCGAGCACCGTGCGGGCCCGGGCCGCGAGCCGCTCCCCCGCGGCACTGAGCAGCACCTTTCTCGTCGTACGCTCGAGGAGCTGCACATCGAGGACCTCCTCCAGCGCCGAGACGGCGCCGGAGAGCGCGGGCTGGCTCATGCCGATCGCGGTAGCCGCGTCCCGGAAATGCAGGTGCTCCGCCACGGCCACGAAGGCGCGGAGCTGCGCCAGGCTGGGCTGGCGGGGCCGGGGCGGGGAGACCTTCGCGGCCCCCGCCGCGGGGTCGGGCGAGCGGCCCGCCGGGCTCTTGCCGGGGTCCGCCCCCGGGGTTATGGGCGACATAACTGATAACCACCTCCGATCAACTCCACTCAGTCTAGCTATTTCCGTTATCAATGCCTCCTGTGGCAGGGTGGCTCTCGTCCAACCCGAAGGAAACTCCCATCAGGGACTACCTCGTTTGCAAGGAGAGCGCGTGCTCACTGTCGGTGACAAGTTCCCCGAGTTCGACCTGACCGCCTGCGTCGACCTTGACGCGGACAAGGCCTTCGCCCAGATCGACAACAAGACCTACGAAGGCAAGTGGAAGGTCGTCTTCTTCTGGCCGAAGGACTTCACCTTCGTCTGCCCGACCGAGATCGCCGCGTTCGGCAAGCTGAACGACGAGTTCGCCGACCGCGACGCCCAGATCCTCGGCGTCTCCGGCGACTCCGAGTTCGTGCACCACGCCTGGCGCAAGGACCACGCCGACCTGCGTGACCTGCCCTTCCCGATGCTGGCCGACGCCAAGCACGAGCTCATGCGCGACTGCGGCGTCGAGGGCGAGGACGGCTACGCCCAGCGCGCCGTCTTCATCGTGGACCCGAACAACGAGATCCAGTTCACCATGGTGACCGCCGGTTCCGTGGGCCGTAACCCCAAGGAGGTCCTGCGGGTCCTCGACGCCCTGCAGACCGACGAGCTGTGCCCCTGCAACTGGACCAAGGGCGAGACGACCCTCGACCCGGTCGCGCTTCTCGCGGGCGAGTGACCTGATATGTCGCTCGACGATCTGAAGTCCGCCGTACCGGACTTCGCCAAGGACCTCAAGCTCAACCTCGGCTCGGTCATCGGCAACTCCGAGCTCCCGCAGCAGCAGCTGTGGGGCACCGTGCTCGCCTGCGCGATCGCCTCGCGCTCGCCGCGCGTGCTCACGGAGCTGGAGCCGGAGGCCAAGGCCAACCTCTCCCCCGAGGCGTACAACGCGGCGAAGGCCGCCGCGGCCGTCATGGCGATGAACAACGTCTACTACCGCACCCGGCACCTGCTGTCGGACCCGGAGTACGGCAATCTGCGGGCGGGCCTGCGGATGAACGTCATCGGCAACCCGGGCGTGGACAAGGTCGACTTCGAGCTGTGGTCGCTGGCGGTCTCCGCCATCAACGGCTGCGGCATGTGCCTCGACTCCCACGAGCAGGTGCTGCGCAAGGCCGGCGTGAGCCGCGAGACGATCCAGGAAGCGTTCAAGATCGCCGCCGTCCTGCAGGCGGTCGGCGCGACGCTCGACTCCGAGGCCGTGCTCAACGGCTGACGCCTCACCCCCATGCGAAACGGTCCGCCGGCTACTGCCGGCGGACCGTTTCGTCGTGTGGCGGCCCACCCCGGCGGGACCGCTCCCGCGCGGACGCCTCCGTCAGGATCCGTCCGCCGGGGCTCGTCCGCGTCGGGGCCCGTGCGTGTCGGGGCCCGTGCGTGTCGGGCGGAGCGGGTCAGTCCGCCCGGGTCTCACCCGGTGGTGCCCCGGCCCCGCCCGCCGGAACGCTCGGCTCCGGGCCGGGCCGCTTCACGGGAACGGCCGCTTGCAGGGCCTTCTCCTTGGCGTGCGCCCGCAGATAGCCGACCACCGTATTGGTGACGGCGGCCAGCGGAACGGCGACCACCGCACCGCCGATGCCCGCGACCAGCGAGCCCGCGGCCACCGAGAGCACCACCGCGAGCGGGTGGACGCGCACGGCCCGGCCGAGGATGAACGGCTGGAGGACGTGGCCCTCGATCTGCTGCACCGAGAGCACCACGACCAGCACCATCGTGGCCGTGAACACATCCCTCGTCACCAGCGCCACGACCACCGCGAGCGCCCCGGAGACCACGGCTCCGACCAGCGGGATGAAGGCGAAGAGGAAGATGAAGACGGCCAGCGGCACGGCCAGCGGCACATCGAGGAAGAACAGCCCCACACCGATGAAGATCGCGTCGATCAGGGCCACTATCACCGTGCCGCGCACATAGGCGGTCAGCGTCGCCCACGCGCGCGGGCCCGCGCCCGCGACGCCTTCCCGGGCGGCCGCCGGGAACAGCTTGAGCAGCCACTCCCAGATCTTGGGGCCGTCGTAGAGCAGGAAGAGCGTGCTGAACATGGCCAGCAGGATGCCCGTCAGCACCTCGATGATCACCTGGACGCCCTCTATGCCAGCGGAGGTGATGTCCTTGGTGTTGGTGCCGATCGCCTGACTGAGATTGTCGGCGATGTTGTTGATCTGGTCCTCGGTGACGTGGAACGGGCTGTCGAGCAGCCACTGCTTCAGGTCGTTGATGCCGTGCTGCACCTTGTTGGACAGATCGTCGAGGTTCTCGGTGACCTGCCAGACCACGAACCAGCCGACCAGGCCCATCACGATGAAGCCGGAGATGAAGGTCATCGCGGTGGCGAGCCCTCGCGGCACGCCGTGCCGCTTGAGCATCGCGACGGTGGGCTGCAGCAGCGCCGTGATCAGCAGGGCGGCGGTGAAGGCCAGCACCACCAGTTGGACGGCACTGATCACCCGCATCAGCACCCATACGGTGCCGGCGAGGATCAGCAGCCGCCAGCCGACCTCGGCCGCGACCCGCACCCCCCAGGGAACCGTCGCCACGGGATCGGGGAGCGCGGAGACCGCCGGCGCGTAGTCGGGCGGCGGCGGGACGTGCTCGGCCTGCGGCCCGGCTGCCGCCTCCGGCTCGGATACGGGCTCGTGCGTGGGCTCGGGCGTGGGTGCGGGCGCGGCGGCGCGTACCGGCTCGGGGCCGAAGGCCGAGTCGCTCCCGGGCGCCGGCGGTGGCGCCGTGCCCTGCTCCTCGGGCTTTTGGCCCTCGAGTCGTTCGGCGAGACGGGTCAGACCCGCCCCCACGCCTCCGACCCATCGTGGCAATCTGGACATTTTTCTTCCTCTACCCCACTCCCCCGTGGCCATCGTCATGACGTTACCCGTGCCCACTGTCATCGGGACCGACAGGTGTCGTCGGGGAAGACACACATGGCCCCCGACCGGTTGAGGTCGGGGGCCATGTGGAGGCATGGAGTTACCGGCGGTATCGCCTAGCGGCGGCCTAGTACCACTGGTTGGCCTGCCAGAACGACCAAGCGCCGCAGGGGCTGCCGTAGCGCTCGTTCATATAGCCCAGGCCCCACTTGATCTGGGTGGCCGGGTTGGTCCGCCAGTCGGCACCGGCGGAGGACATCTTGCTGGCGGGCAGCGACTGCACCAGGCCGTAGGCGCCCGAGGAGGGGTTGGTCGCGGTGTAG
Source organism: Streptomyces sp. NPDC046215 (assembly GCF_040646215.1). NCBI lineage: Bacteria > Bacillati > Actinomycetota > Actinomycetes > Kitasatosporales > Streptomycetaceae > Streptomyces > Streptomyces sp. NPDC046215. The sequence goes on from NZ_JBEYZW010000017.1 coordinate 27,863, forward strand.
TCCCAGGTGCTCTCGTTGTTCACGATGTTGCTGAAGCACTGGAACTGGTCGCCCGGGATCATCTGCCGGGCCATGGCCTGGACCTCGGCCACGGAGTAGGAGCTCTTGACCGCGAAGTCGGAGGCGTCGCGCGAGGCGGACCGGCTGCTGACCTCGTCCTTCTTCTCGCGCTCGGCAGCGGCGGCCTTCTCCTTCTCCTCCGCCTCCTTCTTGGCGGCGGCGTCCGCGGATTCCTTCTTCGCGGTGGCGTCCTCGGCCGCCTGCTTGCGCGCGGCCTCCTCGACGTCCTTCTTGGCGGCCGTCTCGGCCACCTCGGACTGGGTGTCCGCCTGCTGCGTCAGGGAAGCGGTCTGTGCGCGGACGTTCTGTCCCGCGGGGAGGTCCGCGAGGATCGTCGCGTCGGCTGCGGTGGCCTCGACCTGACCGGTCGTGCCCTGATCGCTGCCCGAGGCGACACCTACGACGGCGCCGACGGTGGTGACCGCGGTGGCGGACGCCACGGCGAATCCCCGGACCGAAATCCGGCTCACACGGTTTCCTTCCAGCATCGTCCGCTTAGGTGACCTCGCGGGCGCAATCGTGCCCCTGGCACTGGCCTCCGCTTACCCGCACCGCGCGAACGCGGAGCGGCTGGTCACAGAAGGCACTGACCCGGTGGGCCCTCCCGCGAAGGAGGTCCGCGTGATGCTCGGGCGGCATACGGCGACGCTGTTCAGTTCTGTGGTGCGGAACCCCTGAGGGTGCCGAGGTGCCGTATGCGGGGCCTGACAGGACCCAGACTTTGCCCGACGGGGACGCCCCGAGGCAATTCCGCGTTGCGTGGGAAAGCTCACACGCCGTTTACTCCTGCGGTTTTACGGAAACCCCCGCGCCGCACAACAGCGCACGGCTAAGCTCCTTGGCTTTGCCGCGCGCTGTCCGCGATCCGCCGCTGGGCGGCGGGTGTTCTGTTCACTTGTCTGTGGGCTGTCCGAACCGACCGGGCGGATACGGCGGCCCGTATCCGCCCTTACGGCCTCAGATGCGGCCGTCCTCCAGCATTTCGGTCACCAGCGCCGCGATGGGCGAGCGCTCCGAACGGGTCAGCGTGACGTGCGAGAAGAGCGGGTGTCCCTTCAACTTCTCGACCACGGCGACCACTCCGTCGTACCGTCCGACGCGGAGGTTGTCGCGCTGTGCCACATCGTGGGTGAGAACCACCCGCGAATTGGCGCCGATACGCGACAGAACGGTCAGCAGGACATTCCGCTCCAGGGACTGCGCCTCGTCCACGATCACAAATGCGTCGTGCAATGACCGGCCCCGGATATGGGTGAGCGGCAGCACCTCCAGCATGCCGCGCCCGACGACCTCCTCGATCACCTCGGCGCTCGTCACCGCCGAGAGGGTGTCGAAGACCGCCTGGGCCCACGGGCTCATCTTCTCGGACTCGCTGCCCGGCAGATATCCCAACTCCTGCCCGCCGACCGCGTACAGCGGCCGGAAGACCATCACCTTGCGGTGCTGCTGCCGCTCCAGGACGGCCTCCAGGCCCGCGCACAGCGCCAGGGCCGACTTTCCGGTGCCGGCCCGGCCGCCCAGCGACACGATCCCCACGTCCGGGTCGAGGAGCAGATCGAGCGCCACCCGCTGCTCGGCGCTGCGGCCGTGGATCCCGAACGCCTCCCGGTCGCCCCGCACCAGCCGCACCGACCCGTCGGCCGTGACCCGGCCGAGCGCCTTGCCCCGCTCGGACTGCAGCACCAGTCCCGTGTGCACGGGCAGTTCCGCGGCCTCGGGCACCTCGGCGGCCTCGGCGGCGAACAGCTCGTCGACGAGCTCGGCGGTGACGGTGAGCTCCGCCATTCCCGTCCAGCCGGAGTCGGTGATGGCGAGCTCGGCGCGGTATTCCTCCGCGAGGAGGCCCACCGCGGACGCCTTGATGCGCAGCGGCAGGTCCTTGGACACGACGGTGACGTCGTATCCCTCCGCCTGCAGATTGCGGGCGACCGCGAGAATGCGCGAGTCGTTGTCACCGAGCCGGAACCCCGCGGGCAGTATGCCCGGATCCGAGTGATTGAGCTCGACCCTGAGCGACCCGCCCAACTCCCCGATCGGAATCGGTGAGTCGAGACGGCCGAATTGCACCCGGTATCCGTCGAGCAGACGCAGGGCCTGCCGGGCGAAATAGCCGAGCTCGGGGTGGTGCCTCTTGGCCTCCAACTCCGTGACCACCACGACGGGCAGCACGACCTCGTGCTCCTCGAAGCGGGACATGGCGCCTGGGTCGGCCAGCAGGACGCTGGTGTCGAGAACATAGGTGCGCCGGTCGTTATCACGGCGCTTCTTGCTGGTCACCACGGGTGGACGAACCCCCTCGGGGAGAGGTCGGGGCGCGACGGCGTCGCCGGGGAATGGGCCGGGTGCATGCCCTTCGAGGGCCGGACGCCGGCCCTCCGCGTCGTCCGCGCGACCTGTCGGGTCCGCACGGTCCGCACGGTCGTCGTCCGTGTGCAAAGGGCCTCCCGGGCGGACGGCCCCATGCCGCCCGCTGGCAGAGCGACGGTCTTTGGACAGACCGTCGGCCTGGAGGGGATATTCCCGCTAGACAGCTTGACCATGCAACGGCATATGCGACGGGAAGGTGAACCCTCGGTCCGTCAGCGGCCGTACCGGGGACGCTGCCCCGCCGCTCCGCTATCCGTGCGGGCCGCCGCCGGGTCCGGCCGCGCCGTCCCCGCCGTTACCGCCGCGCCCGCCGCGGCACCCCGTGCCGGGAAATACGCACCGGGTGCGGGAGGCGACTGCCGGCGCCGGCCGGAAGGCCCGCCGGGTTCCTGCGTCAGAATCCGTAGCGGCGATGCCGGGCGGCATAATCGCGCAGCGCGCGGAGGAAGTCGACCTTTCGGAAGGCCGGCCAGAAGACCTCGCAGAAGTAGTACTCCGAGTGCGCGCTCTGCCAGAGCATGAAACCGGACAGCCGCTGTTCACCGCTGGTGCGGATCACCAGGTCCGGGTCGGGCTGGCCACGGGTGTAGAGGTGCTTGGAGATGTGCTCGACGTCCACGGTCTCGGCCAGCTCCTCGAAGGAGCTCCCGTTCTCGGCGGCTTCGAGGACCAGCGACCGGACCGCGTCGGCGATCTCCTGCCGACCGCCGTAGCCGACCGCGACATTGACCAGTATTCCGCCGATACCGACCGTGTCCTGCTCGGCCTCTTTGAGCACCGACTGGGTGCGGGCGGGCAGCAGGTCGAGGGTGCCCACGTGGTGGACGCGCCACCGGCCGTCGGCGGCGAGGCCGCGGACGGTGTTCTCGATGATCCCGAGCAGCGGGTTGAGCTCGGCGGCGGGCCGGTCGAGGTTGTCGGTGGAGAGCATCCAGAGCGTCACGACCTCGACGTCGGTCTCGGCGCACCAGCCGAGCAGCTCCTGGATCTTGTCGGCGCCGGCCTGGTGGCCCTGCTCGGGCGTCCGGCCGTCCGCGCGCGCCCAGCGGCGGTTGCCGTCGAGGATGACGCCGATGTGCTTGGGCACCTGGGCGTGGTCGAGGCGGCCTTCCACCCGGCGTGCATAGAGCCTGTACACCAGGTCGCGCAACTTCACGTCTTCCAGCCCCTCCATGCCACGGCGGTCGCCCCGAGGGCGCCACACTACTGCCCGCGTGTCACGAGGACCCAACTCGGTCTGTCACAGGTCCGTGATAGTCAGGTACGCATGACCGATTCCACTCATTCCACTCACTACCGAGCGGCCGCGGCGCGCTACGACGCGATGGAGTACCGGCGCACGGGCCGCAGCGGGCTCAAGCTGCCGGCCGTCTCCCTGGGGCTGTGGCACAACTTCGGCGACGACCGCTCGCTGGAGTCCCAGCGCGCCATCCTGCGCCGCGCCTTCGACCTGGGCGTCACCCACTTCGACCTGGCCAACAACTACGGCCCGCCGCCCGGCTCCGCGGAGCTGAACTTCGGCAAGATCTTCGCCCAGGACTTCCGGCCGTACCGGGACGAGCTCGTCCTCTCCACCAAGGCCGGCTACCTCATGCACCCCGGCCCGTACGGGGAGTGGGGCTCGCGGAAGTACCTGCTCTCCTCGCTGGACGCGTCGCTGGGCCGAATGGGTGTGGACTACGTCGACATCTTCTACTCCCACCGCTTCGACCCGGAGACGCCGCTGGAGGAGACGATGGGCGCGCTGGCGTCCGCCGTCCGGCAGGGCAAGGCGCTGTACGCCGGCGTGTCCTCGTACAACGCCGAGCAGACCCGTGAAGCCGCCGGTCTGCTGCGCGAGATGGGGGTCCCCGCCCTCATCCACCAGCCCTCGTACTCGATGATCAACCGCTGGACGGAGGACGACGGCCTGCTCGACACCCTGGAGGAGGAGGGCATGGGCTGCATCTCCTTCGCGCCGCTCGCGCAGGGGCTGCTGACCGACAAGTACCTGCACGGCGTCCCGGAGGGCTCCCGGGCCTCGCAGGGCAAGTCGCTGGACCCCGGGCTGCTGACCGAGGACGTCGTACGGCGCCTGCGGGGGCTCAACGCGATCGCCGAGCGGCGCGGCCAGTCCCTCGCCCAGCTCGCCCTGACCTGGGTGCTGCGCGACGCGCGGATGACCTCGGCGCTGATCGGCGCGTCCAGCGTGCGCCAGCTGGAGGCGAACATCGCCGCGCTCGGCTCGCCGAAGCTGACCGAGGAGGAGCTGGCGGAGATCGATTCCCTGGCGGTAAGCACCGAGGGCGTGAACATCTGGGCCCGGCGCGGCTGACCGCCGGATCGGTTTCCCGCATCCCGCACGATTCGTCACACAGAGTGACAATCGCCAAAGAAAACGGGCCGGTCCGTGGGGGGGATACGGACCGGCCCGAGGGGGGGTTTCCACCTTAACCGGTCTGAGGCCGTGCTCGATGCACCGAGGAGGGTGACGGCGCGCGGCGTGCTGACACTGGGTGACTTTTTTGATCTTGAAACTCCCTGCCCCCCGTGCCGGCCGGGGGCCCGGGAAGCCCTGTGAGCACTGGCCTTACGGCGTGGAACCAGCCATGCGACCCCAAACGGAATACCAGCTGCCACGTTTTTTCAAAACGTGCTGAAAAGTCATCATCAGCTTGACGTCTTTGCTCTCATCGGCGCGACAAAGCGCAGCTCACCAGCACATTCAGGGCATTTCCTTGCTTTCATGCCACTTCTGAATGAACTGGCACATTCTGATCGTCCTGTCGGGCGTGTCGCACGACCCTGGACGGCTCGGCGGGCCCGGGCGACGGGCGCCGGAGGAGCTCGGGCACGAGCGTGCCGACGCCGATCGCGGCCATGGAGACCCCGATCCACAGCGGAGCCCGCAGCCCGAAGGCGTCGATGGCCACTCCCCCGGCCGACGAGCCGATGATGATGCCGAGGGTGATGAAGGACGAGTGGATGGTGTTGACCAGCGGCCGGGCGTTGCCGGCGCGCTGGACGCGGGCCGCCATGGCCGGGTTCATGGTGACGCCGACCAGACCGATCCCCAGCATGAACCCCACGGCCGGCACCGGCACATGGGCCAGCAGCGCGAACCCGGCGAGGAAGAACGCGTTCAGGACCAGGCCGCACAGCAGGACCCGCAGGGTGTACCGGTCGGCGAGCCGTCCCACGACGAAGTTGCCGATCACCGTGGCGCCGCCGTAGGCGACGAGCAGCAGCGGGACCGTACCGGTGCCGAAGCCGGTGACCTCGGTGAGGATCGGGTTGAAGTAGCTGAACGCGGAGAACGTCGCGCCGATGATGAAGGTGCTGGTGGAGAGCGCCAGCCACAGCCCGGGCCGCCGGAACACGGCCAGCTCCTGCCGGAAGCTCCCGCTGCCCTCGGCGTGCTCGACCGGCGGGACGCCGACGAGCGTGCACAGCGCGGCCACCACCGTCAGGCCGGCGATGACCCAGAAGGCGGCGCGCCAGCCCAGGTGCGCCCCGATCAGGGTGGCCAGCGGCAGCCCCAGCAGGGTGCCCAGCATCAGGCCGTTCATGGCGACGGACATGGCGCGGCCGCGGGCCTCGGGGCGGGTGAGCTGGGCGCAGATCGAGAGGGAGACCCCGAAGAACGCCTGGGAGGCGACGCCGGTGACGATGCGCGCGGCCAGCATGACCTCATAGGCCGGCGCGGTCGCGGCCAGCACGTTGCCCGCGAAGGAGATCGCGAACAGCAGCATCAGCGCCTGCTTCTGGCGCATCCTCAGCAGGGCCACGGTCAGGACGGGGCCGCCGAAGGCCATCGCCATGGCGAAGGCGGTGATGAGATAGCCGATCTCGGGCACGGTGGCGTCCAGCCCCTCGGCCATCTGCGGCATCAGGCCCGCGACGACGAATTCGCTGGTCACGAGGGCGAAGATGCCCAGGGCCAGCACATAGATGGCGCGTGGCATGGCAGGTGTGCTCCTGTGGTTCTCGTTCCGGACTGCTCCGGACTGTTCCTGTTTTGGACTATGCAGTACATAACGTGGCCACGAAAAAACACCCGGGCGTGGGCCCGGGGGTTTCCGGTGGGTGGTGTGCGGCTGGGTGGTGTGCGGCCCGGGGGCTCAGAGCGCGTCGAGCGTGGCGCGGGCGATGCCTTGCAGCGCCTCACGCCCGATGCCGACGCGCGCGGAGACCCGCATGCCGCCGATGGCCGCGATCACGAAGTGCGCGAGGTCGCGGGCGTCCTTGGCGCTGTCGATGTCGCCGTCGCGCTGCCCCGCCTCGATGACGGCCCGCAGCGCCTCGAACCGGCGTCCGTAGTCCTGCTCCAGCTCGCGCGCCACGTCGGCGTCCCGCGCGGCCAGCTCGACGGCGGTGTTGACGACCATGCACCCGCGGGCGGCGTCCGCGGGCGCGCACTCCTCCTCGATGATGACGTCCAGGAGGGCGCGGAGCCTCTCCCGTGCCGGCAGGTCGCCCTCCAGCAGCTCGCCCAGCGTGTCGCTCTTGCGCTCCATGTAGCGCAGCAGCGCCCTGTGGAACAGGTCGTGCTTGCTCTTGAAGGTGTTGTAGATGCTGCTTCGGCCCAGGCCGGTGGCGTCACACAGATCCTGGGTCGAGGTCGCCTCGTACCCGGCGGCCCAGAACGCCTGCATCGCCGCGTCGACCGCCCGCTCCTCGTCGAACTTCCTCGGTCGGGCCATGACCTGAACGTAACACGTTTTGGATCACCCGGTCCAATAGTGTGCGGGGCGGCTCGGCGAGCCTCCCGCGCCGGATTCAGGCACCCCCCAGCAGCCCCAGCCAGGCCCCCAGGATCATGAACGGGCCGAAGGCCATCGCCGTGCCCCGCCCGGCCCGCCGCGTCACCAGCAGGGCCGTCCCGTACAGCGAGCCCAGCAGCAGCCCGGCGAGGGCTCCCCAGCCCAGCACCGGCCAGCCGTACCACCCCAGCGCGCAGCCCAGCCCGACCGCCAGCTTCACATCGCCGAAGCCCATGCCCGCCGGGTGGATCAGGAAGAGCAGGAGATAGCCGCCTCCGAGCGCCAGCCCGCCCAGCAGCGCCCGCGGCCACGAGCCGGCGGCGCCGGGTATGAGCGCCGCCGCCCCCAGCAGCACCGCCATCCCGCCCGCCAGCGGCAGCGTGAGGACATCGGGAAGCCGCCGCACCGAGCGGTCGACCGCCGCCAGCAGCACCGCCACCGGCGCCGCGGCCAGCCACACCCCCAGCTCGGGCCGCGCCCCCACCCCGGCCGCCAGGGCCGCGCACACCAGGGCCGTCACCGCCGCGGGCCACCGCGCCCCCGGCCCGTACGCCTCCCCGCACGCGCCGCACCGGGCGCGGCCCAGCCAGCCCCGGAGCCCGTGGCCGCAGGGGCCCGCCGACCGCCACGGCTCATCCGGCTCGACGCTCAGGCGGTAGCGCGCCCGCGGCAACGAGGCCCCGGCCAGGGCCCCGTACACAGCGGCGAGAACGGTCAACAGCACATCCATGCCCCGAGGTTACGGACATCCGCCGCACCCTGCCGGGGCCTGTGGATAAAGTGCGCGCGAGCGCCTCCCGCCCGGCGGGCGCACCGCCGCAAGGACCGGAAGGGACCACGGACATGGCCCGCAGACAGGACGGCGCCGCCCGCCTCGGCGTCCCCGGCCCGGCCTCCGGCCCCACGCTGGTGCCGCTGGAGATCGCCGCCTCCTACCGCGCGCGCACCCGCGGCCTCCTCGGCCGCGACACCGTCGAGGGGGCCCTGCTCCTCACGCCGGCGTCCAGCGTGCACACCTTCGGGATGCGCATTCCCATCGACGTGGCCTACCTGGACCGGCACTTGACCGTCCTGGCCGTGCGGACCATGCCGCCCGGCCGGCTGGGGGCCCCGCGCATCCGGTCGCGGCACGTCCTGGAGGCGGCGGCGGGCGCCATGGCCGGGTGGGGCCTGCGGCCGGGGGTGCGGGTCCGCATCGACCCCTGACGCAGCCGACGTCCTGGACACCGCCCTCACCGACTCCGCCCTCACCGACACCGCTCTCCTCGACACTGCTCTCCTCGACACCGCCGCCCGGGCGTCAGCCGTCCTCGCGGCGTGCGGCCAGTGCCCAGCCCCCGAGCCCGGCCAGCAGGAGCGACCCGGTGCCGACGCCGGCGTAGCCGATGGCCCGCAGCCGTTCGTCCGGGTGGCTCCCGGCGGTCTCCGTCCGCCGCGCCGCACCCCGCTCGCCCCGGCCGGCCTGCTGGGCCGCCGCCACATCGACGGTGAGCGTGACCGGCACCCCGCCGGACCCCTCCCGGCCCACCTTGGAGTTCAGGCTGACCTGCAGGTAGTACCACCCGGGCCGGCGCATGCCCCGGCCCGCCTCGCCGCCCGCGCCGGACGCCGCCGGGGGCGTGGCCAGCGAGACGGTCGCGGTGCGGCCCTGGTAGCCGGCGATCCTGTTCGTCACGTAGCCGCGCGCGGCGTTGTTCATGCCCAGGCGGATCCCGTTGGTCACGAACGGCCCGGCCGCGGCGGCCTGTTCGGCCCCGAACCGGGCACTGGCGAAGAGCTGTTGGCCGGCCTCGACCGCCACCCGGTAGAAGCGCGTCTCCCCGGGCCGGAGCTCGTCCTTCCATCCGCCGGGCCGGATCATCGCGGCGTCGTTGAAGCCGGAGCCCCCCGTGACGGGTTCCGCCGGGCCCGCGGGGCGCGACGGCGGCCGCGAACTCCAGCCGCCCGACGGCCCGGCCGGCGCGGCCTCCGCCCCTGCCGGCTCCGGCGCTTCGGCCGCGTACGCCAGCTCGACGGGCACGGCCGCGCCGTCCCCGCCCGCCGCCTCGCCCCGCTGCACGGCGAACCGGTAGGTACCCGCCGCCTTGCAGGCCCCGCCCGCCGCCACGACGCGCTCCGCGTAGTCGGCGACGGGGTAGGCGCCCCCGGCCGAGAGGAACGTCCGGTGCCGCCCGACCCCGCAGCGGGTGCCGTCCGCGGTCTCCAGCGCCACGTCGATGCCGTCCCGCGCCCCCATCGTGCTGCCGGGGCGCGGCACGGCCACGGCGGAGACGTACGCGCTGGACCGCGCGTCCAACTCGACCGTGTAGTACTTGCGTTCACCGGGCTTGACGCTGTCGGTGTACACGTGCGCGCCGGGCTTCAGCAGCGGGCCCCCGGCGCTGCTCGCGGAGCCCCGCACCTCCTGGGCGCCGGGGGCCGTCCGGTACGGGACCGCCCCTCCGGCCCGCCCGGTCGCCGCGGCGTTCCCGGCCGCGGCCAGCAGCACCCCCAGCAACGCCACTCCGGTCAGCCCGTCCCTCGCCGTCCCGCGGCCCCTCATCGCACGCCTCCCAGCAGTCCCCGGTCTCAGCGGTGCCCCATCCTGCCCTGCGGTGGCGGGGTGCGCGAGGGAAACGCACGGGTGTCCGGGGCGGGGGCGTCAGTTCCCGGCACGGGGGAAACTGACCTCGACCCGGCGGTTCTTCTTGCGGCCCGCCTCGGTGGAGTTGTCGGCGATGGGGCTCTGCTCCCCGTAGCCGCGGGTGTCGTACTCGACCTTCGAGGAGTCGATGCTCCTGGCCAGTTGTCGCTGTACCGCGTTGGCGCGTTCCTTGGAGAGGGCGAGGCCGTGGGCGTCGGAGCCGAGGTCGTCGGTGAAGCCGAAGACCCGGATGCTGGTGGCGTTCTGCCGCCCGGCCTCGCCGGCGATGGCCCGGATGCGGGCGTGGGCCTCGGGGCTGAGCTCGGCGCTGTCCTTCCCGAAGAGGACCTCGGCCTGCAGGGCGAACGTGACCCGGACGTTGGTGTCCTCGCGGCGCTCGCTGCCGTCGCCCGTCTCGACGACGGACTTGATGTCGAGGACCCGCCCCGGTGCGAGCTTCGCGCCGGGGCGCAGCCTCAGGCCGGAGTCCTTGCTGTCGATCCGCACGGGCGGGGTGGTGTCGGGGGGGCTGCCGGGCCCGCCGTCCGCGGGGGCCGGAAGGGGGCCGGTGACCGCGAGGACGGCGGCCAGGGCGGCGGCCAGGGTGGTGCCGCGACGCATCCGCGGAGTAGGCATGGGCGGCCCTCAGCCCGAGATCTTGACGCGGACGGACGGCATGGTCGGGACCTGGAAGTCGACCTCCGTCACCCCGGCCGGCGGCGCGGGGAACTGCGCGAAGACGGGGCGGCTGTCCTGCGGCTTGATGTTGGACAGCCCGGTGGTGCACAGGCATTCGCCGTCCGTGTCCCGCAGCACCAGATAGCGCTTCTTGCTCGTGCTGTCGACCAGGGAGGCGCCGGAGATGGACGAGCGGGACTTCACGTCCTTCTCCTGCGACAGCCACTTGATCGCGTGGAACGCCTTCGACCCGCGGTTGGTCAGCGTGCCGTTGACGGTCACGAAGCCCCCGGAGTCCCGGACCGCGGAGGTGAGCGTGATGACGACGCCGTCCGCGCCCTTCATCTCGCCTATGACCGTGTCCGGCTTCGCCTCGCCCCCGCCCTTCGCTCTGCCCTGCGGTGTGGCGGACTTCCCGCCGGGTGCGGGGCCCTTCCCGCCGCCGTCGTCACCGTCGTCACCCCCGCACCCGCCGATCGTCAGGGCCGTCACGGCCGCGAGTGCCGCCACGGCAGCGCCCCGGCGGGCCTTCGTCGTGTGCCGCATCCTCATGGGTCGCGTGTCCTTTACTGGTCGAAGTGCTCGTCGAAGTATTCGTCGATGTGCTCGTCCATCTCGTCGGCTCCTGCTGTCCGGCGACCCCGGGACGCCGGCCGGGCCGCGGGCCGTCAGTCGGCGAGGCGGACGGCGAACAGGGCTCTGACCGCCCGCCGCAGGTCCTCCGGGTGCCCGGGGTCGATCGAGACCTCCTGTCCGGCGCAGACGACCTCGATGGGCGGCTTCTGCTCCCGGGGCGACTTCGCGGCGCAGCGCGGTTCGACGACGGCCCGGGCGCTCGCCGTGGGGTAGGTGTTCTCGGTGCCGGGCACGACCGACCGGCCGACGGGCTCGGAGGAGCGGACCGTGACGCTGAACGAGACGGGCAGCGGCCCGCCGCTCACCCGGCACGGGCCCGTGAGGCCGGCGCCGTTGGCGTCCGCGTACGCGGCGGCCTCGCCGCAGGCCGCGTCGGGGCTGCCCACGCGGCCGGTCAGCCAGTCCTCCCAGCCACCGGCCGGCAGGACCGGCCCGGACGGCCCGGACGGCGGCCCGGACGGCTCCGCCGGCCCTGCCTGCCCGGCCGGCCCTCCCAGGGCCGCCAGGAGGCCCGTACGGAGCTGGTCGCGGTAGCTCTGGGCCGCGGCCAGGGCGGCGGCGTCGGCGGCGGTCTGGGTGCCGTTCTTGCCGGCCCCCGCCCGGCCGACGGTGAACAGCGCCAGGGCGAGGAAGAGCAGGCCCGCCACCGCGGTGATGTAGAGGGGGAACGCCTGCCCCGCGTCACGGCGCGGGCGGGCGGCGGTCCCGGTCAGCCGCCGGTCACCTCGGTGATCTTGTCCGAGATCGCGCTGGCGATCGCGCTGCCGAAGTCGGTGCGGGTCAGCACGAGGACGATCGCCACGACGACGGCGATGATGCCCAGATACTCGATCGCGGTCTGGCCGCGGTCGTTTCCCGAGAAGCGCTTGCCCATCGTCTTCCTCTCCATCGACGGCCGGTGTCCGGCCGTGTGGGTGAGTCCCCGTGGTGCCGCTCACGACACGGGAAACGTACGCCGGAACAGGGGCCCCGGAACAGGGTGTCCGGCACCCTTGCCTTCCCTGGAACGGGAGTTGGGACACCATCGAACTCATGCGCCTCACCCAACCCGCGCGGCCCATGGATCTCACCTCCCATCCGCCACGCCCACGCCGAGGAGCCTCGGGAGGACGACTGTCCCATAGCCGATTGCACGCGCGAAGGAACTTCACAGGACTCGGCCACCGCCTCAATCCCCCGTGAGCGAGCCGAAGTCCGTGCCCGAGCCGAGGAAGAACCCGGCCACCAGCAGGATCATCGTGCCCGGCACCATGAACGTGGTGATCACGACCGTCGCCTTCGGCACCGCGCGCGCCGCCCGCCGCCGGGCCTGCTGCGCGTCGGTGCGCCGCATGTCCCCGGCGATGGCGATCAGGGTGTCCACGATGGGCGCGCCCAGCTCCTCTCCCTGCTGCAAAGCCGTGACGAACTGGGCCACTTGTTCGGAGTCGTTCCGCTTGCGCAGTTCCTCGAACGCCTGCCGGCGGCTGACGCCCATGTCCATCTGGCGCAGGGTGATGCGCAGTTCGTCGGCCCAGGGCCCTTCGTACCGCTCCGAGACCCGGTCCAGCGCCTGCCGGAAGCTCAGCCCGGCGCTCACGACGACCGCGAGGACGTCCAGGAAGTCCGGCAGGGTGCGGTCGATGGCGTCCTTGCGTTCGCGAACGGCCGCCCAGATGCCGACCTCGATCCAGAACAGCCCGAAGGCGACCAGCAGGAGCGCGAGGACCGGCCGGCCGTCCAGGAGCATGACCAGCGCGCCCACGAAACCCAGGAAGCCGTAGACCGCGCGCCGCGCCGCGTACCGGTCCACCGTGAGGCCGCCGGGGTTGCCGGCCCGGTCGATCCGGGTACGGACCTTCGCCACCCGCTTCTCGCCCATCATCCGCAGCACCAGCGGCGCGTACCGCATGCCCAGCCGGTCGACGGCCGACCCCATGACCGTCGTGCGGGTCGCCCCGACCTCCAGGGCCAGGGCCAGGTCCGGGGGCAGCTTCAGCTCCGCGCGGTAGAGCGCGATGCCCCCGCACACACCGGCCACGGCCAGCGCGGCCAGCAGGCCCAGCAGGAAGCCCATGCCGCCCCCTCAGACGTCGATCTTGGACAGGCGGCGGATCACGAGGAACCCGAGCGCGTACAGGACGAAGGCGGCGACCACGGCCGCCTGCCCCAGGAACGAGGACGTCATCCGGTCGATCGAGCCCGGGGCGATGCGGTCCATCAGCAGCAGGGTGCCGATGCCCATCAGGGGGACGACATAGGCCGTGACGGTGACCTGCGACAGCTGGGTGCGCACCTCCCGCCGGGTCTCCTTGCGCTCCTCCAGCGTCTGGGTGAGGTTGCGCAGCGAACTGACGACCGCACCGCCCGCTCTGTTCGACAGAACCAGCGTCGTCACCAGGACGACCAGTTCGCGTGAGGGAAGCCGGTCGGCCAGCTCGCCCAGGGCGTCGTCGACGGAGTGGCCGACCGCGAGCTTGTCGGCGACCTTCCCGAGCTCCTCGCCCGCCGGGGCCTCCATCTCCTCCGCCGCCATGCTCAGGGCCGTGCGCAGGGCCAGGCCGGCCTGGGTGGCGTTGGCGAGGATGCGGGAGAGCTCGGGGAGCTGCCCGATGAACTTCTCGATGCGCTGCCGGCGCTGCCGGCCCAGGAGGGCGAACGCGGACCAGACCGCGACGAGCCCGGCCAGCGGCCCGAAGAAGGGGGCGAGGGCCGCGGCCGCGACCAGCCACAGCCCGGCCGCCGTTGCGGCCGTGCAGACGGTGAACTCGGCGGGGGTGACGCTCAGCCCGGTCGAGGCCAGCCGCAGCTCCAGCCACCGGCCCGCCCGGGTGCCGCGCAGCCGCCGGTCCAGGCCGGAGAAGTGGCGCCGGCGGCCGGCGGGGGGCAGGGCGGGGGCGTCGGAGAGCCGGTCGACCAGCGACCGCCGCTGCGCCCTGCCGGCCGCGTACACCTGCGCGCCCACGATGCCGAGCGCACAGCACAGCACGGTGGCGCCGGCGGTCAGCGTGACGAGAGTGTCCATGGGCGGTTACCTCTGCCTCGCCTCTCGGGTGGTGAGCTCGGTGGGGAACGCGGCGACGCCGAAGGCCGGCGGCACGGACTCGTCGGCCAGCCGGAGCCGTTCGGCGACACGCCCGGGGACGGGGAAGCAGACGAACTCCCCGCGCACGATGCGGTCCGCGTCCACCGGCCGGGCGTCGAAACGGCAGACGGTGGCCAGGCGGTAGTCCTCGCGGCCGTGCGAGTCGAGGAGGGCGATCTCGGCGACGCGCCGGGTGCCGTCGGTGTGCCGGGCGAGCTGGATGATGCAGTCGACGGCGCTGTTGATCTGGTCCCGCAGCGCCTCGTAGGGGATCTTGACCTCGGACATGGAGGCCAGGGTCTGGAGGCGCATCAGCGCGTCCTCCGCGCTGTTGGCGTGGACGGTGGCCAGCGAGCCGTCGTGGCCGGTGGACATGGCCTGGAGCATGTCGAGCGTCTCGCCGCCGCGCACCTCGCCGACGATGATCCGGTCGGGGCGCATGCGCAGGGAGTTGCGGACGAGGTCGCGGATGGTGATGCGGCCGTTGCCCTCGACGTTGGGCGGGCGGGATTCGAGGCGGATGACGTGGGCCTGCTGGAGCTGCAGCTCGGCGGCGTCCTCGACGGTGATGATGCGCTCGCCTTCGGGGATCAGACCGGAGAGGGCGTTCAGCAACGTCGTCTTGCCGGAGCCGGTGGGCCCGGAGACGACCACGTTCAGCTTCGCCCGGACGAGCGCGGACAGCAGCATCAGCATCCGCTCGTCCAGCGTCCCCATGCCGATGAGCTCGGGCAGCGTGTAGGCGCGGGGGAAGCGGCGGATGGTCAGGGTCGCGCCGTTGAGCGCGAGCGGCGGGATGATGACGTTGACGCGCTCGCCGCTCGGCAGCCGGGCGTCGACCATCGGATTGGACTCGTCCACCCGGCGGTTGACCGTGGAGACGATGCGCTCGATGGTCTGCATCAGCTGCTCGTTGGACGCGAACCGCACGGGGACCAGCTCGACGCGCCCGGCGCGCTCCACGAAGATCTGGTCCGGCCCGTTGACCATGATCTCGGTGACGGTCGGGTCCTCCAGGAGGGGTTCGAGGACGCCGAGACCCAGCGCCTCGTCCACGACCCGCCGGATGAGCCGGTCGCGCTCGGCGGTGGAGAGGACCGGGCCCTCGCGGCTGATGATGTGGCCGAGGACGCGCTCCAGGCGCGTGCGGCGCTCGCCGGCCGCGAGCGCCGACATCTCGGCGAGGTCGATCTCCTCCAGGAGCTTCGCGCGGTAGACGGGGACGAGGTGGCTGGACTCCCGGCCGTCGGCGGGCGCTTCCGGGGCGGCGATCCGTGCCCGCAGGCTCATCGCACGCTCCTGACGTGGAGGCCGGGGACCAGGCCGGCCGGGTCGGCGGGACACGCCATGGTCGCCCGGCGGGTGACCGTCCGGTCGCCGAGGAAGGGGAGGACGGAGGGGATCGTGACGGTGACGGTGGCCGTAGTCCGCGCGCCGCCGTCGCAGCGGGAGGCGTCCGCCGCGGCCGCCGCCCGCAGCCAGCCGCTCATCGCCGCCCGGCCGGCCTCGCCGGGCGAGGTTCGCGGGTCGTCCAGCGAGGCGGTCCGGGCCGCCGCCCGCGCCGCGCTGCCCGCCTGCTGGGTGGCGTAGGCGGCGAGGCCGAGCTGGATCGCGGCGAGTCCGACGACGAGCAGCACCGGCAGGAAGCCGATCAGCTCGATGGAGACGGAGCCGCGGTCCTGGCCGCCCGGGGCGCCGCCACCGTCCGCACGGCCCGCCTCGTGGTCACCGCGCCGTCCGCGGCGGCGGGAGCCGGGGCCGCCGGCGGCAGCGCGTTCCTCTCGCCGGTGGCCGTCGCACCAACAGGGCGTCTTCATCGTTCAGTCCTCCCTGGCCGAGCCCGCGGAGCCCTCCACCGCCCAGGGCCAGTCGACCGCCCCCGGCAGGAGCAGGGGCACGGCCAGCGACACCCGCGCCCGGTAGACGCCGCCCTCCTCGCCGCAGCCGATGCCCTCGCTCCCCCACGCCCCGGGCACGTCCGCCCGGGCCGCCGCCACGCAGTCGCCGCCCACCGCGCCCGCCCGGGCGCCCTTGTCGGCCGCGTTCCCGGCGAGGGAGTAGGTATAGCCGATCAGGACGCACTGCCAGACGACGGCCAGCACCACGAGGATCAGCGGCAGCAGCCCGGTGAACTCCACCGCGATCTGCCCCCGGTCGCCTCCCCCTCGTCTGCGGAAGCGGCCGGCCGGCAGGGCGGCCGGGCGGTCCGCGCCGGTGCCGCCGGGCCCCAGGGCGCGGCGCCTGCGCGAGCCGCCGAGGGCCGGGCGGCCCGCGTCCTGCCCGCGCCCGGCAGGGGCGGCCAGCCCGAGCTCCCCGGCGAGGGCCCACAGGGCCTGCCGGACGGGCGACTTGGGGTCGAGGTCCTGCATGCGGCCCGCGTCGACGGCGGGCTGGAGCTCCTTGTAGCCGGCGGGGATCGTGGTGCGGGCGGCCTTGGTGCCGGTGGTGCGTTCGACGAGGGGCGGCTGGATCTCCGCGTGACGGGTGTGGCGGTTGACGACGGTGGTGGTCTCCTCGGCCTTGCGGATCTGGAGCCGGTCCCAGAGCCGGACCATCCGCTTGGCGGCCCGCACGGACACCACGTCCGGGGTGGTGACGAGCAGCGCCACGTCCGCAGTCTCGACGACGGCGGCGCCGGCGGCCGTGATCTGTGTCCCGCAGTCCACGACGACGACCTCGTAGCGGCTGCGCAGCGCGCCGACGATCTGGCGGGAGACGAGGTCGCCGACCTCCTCGCCGCGCTCCCCCTCGGCGGGTGCCAGCAGCAGGCCGAGCCCGGTGGGATGGGGGAAGACGGCGTCCTGGAGGACCCGAGGGGAGAGGTCGCCGATGCCCGCCAGGTCGGCGATGGACCGCCGGAACTGGACGTCCAGGTAGGAGGCGACGTCACCGGACTGGAGGTCCATGTCGACCAGGGCGACGCCGCGCCCGGCGGCGGAGGCGGCCAGGGCCAGCTGGACGGCGGTCACGGTGGTGCCGACCCCTCCCTTCGCGCCGACGACGGCGACGAGCCGGCCCGCTTCGGACGGCGCCCCGCCGGCCGGGCCCCCGTCGCCGCCCAGGTGGCGGCGGACGCCGGTGGCCCACTGGGCGGCCGCCTGGACGCGGGCGCCGAGCTCGTCGTAGGACAGCGGCAGCCCGGCCAGCCCGCGGGCGCCGGAGTCCATGGCCGCGGCGTACAGGGCGGGCCCGGTGTCGGCGGTGACCAGGACGACGCCGGTGGCGGGGAAGCGGAGGGCGACTTCGCGGATGAGTTCGAGGGCCGGTACGGGCCCGAGCCGCTCGTGGACGAGGACGACCTCCGGGAGCTCCTCGACCGAGGTCGCGGCCAGGGCGGCGAGGGTGTCCAGGAGCCGGGTGGAGTCGACGGCGGTCCGCAGGGGTTCGACGCCGGGGAGCTGGCCGAGCAGCCCGCAGATGGCGCGGGCGGCGTCGGGGTCCCCGATGGCCGGGAGGATTCTGATCGTCACCGTGTCCCCGCCTTACTTGTCGCCGTCGAGCGTGTAGATGCGGTCACCGTCGCTGACCGCGCCGTCCCCGCCGGGGGCGACGAGGGCGAGCCGCACATGGGTGGCGAACGACTCCGCGAACGCGACCCGCTGGGCGTCCTTGGTGCCGAGGGCGAAGGTGATCGGCACGGCCTCGCCCGCGCGCCGCCCCGTGGCGGGACTGCCGCCGTCCCGGTCGAGGGCCTTGAGCTTGCCGACGGCGAGGACCTGGGCATTGCTGACGATGACCCGGGAGTCGGGCTTGCCGCCCTGGCTCTTGCCGTCGAAGGTGGCGTAGATGTTGACCCGCGAACCGGCGTTGATCTTCCCGGCCACGCCCGTCGACGCGTCGATCATGATCGCGATCTCCTGCTGCCCGGGGCGCAGTTCGGGCTGGGCGACGATCATGTCCTGCTGGAGCAGCGACCCCTTGCGCAGCGGGGTGACGGCGATCTTCCCGGCGAGGTCGCCCAGGTCGGTGACGGCGGTCGGGGGCAGCCAGCGCTCGGGCATCGCGACCTTCTCGAACCGGTCCGCGGCCGCTTCCAGTGACTGGTAGGCGGGAATGTCGGCCTTCAGCCGGTACGCGGTGGTCTCGGGGCCGACCTTGGACTCCACGTCGTGAATGACCGAGAACACTCCGGCGAACACGCCGAGGGCACAGAGGACCGACAGGAGCAGCAGGATGGTCCCGCGGCGCTGACGTGAATTCATGGGGCGGCGAACCTCGTTCGGGGATGTGGCCGGATAGGGCTCAGCGGCTGGTGAGGGCCGCGCCGGCGCGGCCGGGCGGAGCGAGCGCGTGCCGGCCCCGCCCCGGCTGCGCCCGGGGGGCGGCCACGGCGCCGGGCAGGGGACCGGCACAGAAGGCGCAGCGGTCACCGATGAGTTCGAGCCCGCACCAGTGGCACTTCTCCCTCCGGACGGACGCGACGAGCTGGTAGAGGACGGAGGGATCGGGGATGGCGGCGGCGAACTCCACGGCCCGGGGCGTGCCCCACCAGTGCCGGGAGGCGGCGGGCAGGGCCGCTTCCTCGGCGCCCTGGACGCGCCAGTGGGGGGCGAGGGTGTCCAGCACCCAGTCTCCGGCCTTGGCGGGGGTGCCGCGGGCGACGGTCAGCCGGGTGCCGAAGCCGGGCCCGTCGGGGACGGCGCCCTTGCCGGCCCCGGCGGCTCCGCTGATCCGGACGAGCCGCGGCACGGGGTTGACGAGGACCGCGAACCGGGCTCCGGGCACCAGGGAGGCGACGTGGTCGCCGAGCCCCACGTCCACCCGGTCGAGGCGGGTGACGGTGGAGAGGTGGGCGCCCGCGTAGATGTAGTGGGCGAGCAGCCGGGCCGCGGAGGCCAGGACGCCGGGGCTCAGGTCGGAGACGGACAGCTGGCGCAGCTGGCGGGCCAGCACGCCGACGGCCAGGGGCGGCAGGGCGACGGGCAGGAGGGCGATCCGGTCGCTCTCCAGGACGGCGCGGACCGTGTGCAGGCGCCGGACGTAGGCCGCCGGCAGCGAGTCGGGGTAGAGCGCGACCACATAGCCGCACTGGTCGAGGAGGATGGCCGTCTGGGTGACGGCGGTGTCCAGCGGCTGCGCCTCGGGGGGCTGGAAGACCGCGGCGTCGGGGGTCTGCCCATCGGTCGGTGAGATCACCAGGTCGGTGCTGGTGACTGCTATCGCAATGGGCACGTCGGCTTCCCCGTTCACTCCGGCCGCGGGGGCGGCGGCGGACGCAGATCGATACTGCCCTGTGCTGAATCGCCCTGTACTGAACTGCCCTGTGCTGACGCCTCCGCACCTTATCCACGAATGGGGCGGCTGAGAACCGCTCCTGGGCGTTTACCCCACCCGTCCCCGTGGTGACGTGGGACGTCCGCTCGTCAACCCTTGACGGATGCATTGGTCCGGACCATCTTTACGCGCAAGCGGCATGCGCCGTCCCCCACCTCCTTTCTTGCTGAACCCCTCAAACACTTCCAACTCCCTTCCCACCGGAGGCAGTAGTGGAACGCGCCTTGAAGAGGCATCCCACCGGTCACAGACGTCGCTTCGGCGGCCTTCTCACCACCCTCGCCCTCGCGGCCGGCGCCCTGGTCGCCCTGGGTGGGGCGCCGGCCGCGGCGGCGGACGGCAACCTCGCCCGGAATCCCGGCTTCGAGTCGGGCCTGTCCTACTGGAGTTGTTCCGGAGGCAGCGGTTCCGTCGTCGACTCGCCCGTGCGCACCGGGGCCGGCGCGCTCAGGGCCGCGCCCGCCGGGTCCGGCAACGCCCGGTGCGCCCAGACGGTGAGCGTCCGGCCGGGGTCCGCGTACACCTTGAGCGCGTGGGTGCAGGGTTCGTACGTGTACCTGGGCGCCGACGGCACGGGCACCACGGACGTGTCGGCCTGGACGCCGTCCGCGAGCGGCTGGCAGCAGCTGAGCACCTCCTTCACCACCGGACCGGCCACCACGTCCGTCACGGTCTACACCCACGGCTGGTACGGGCAGCCCGCCTACTCCGTCGACGACATCACCCTCACGGGCCCCGGCGGCGGTGACCCCGGTGAGCCGGTACCGGGCGCCCCCGGCGGCCTCCGGGCGGGGGCGGTCACCGCCTCGTCCGTCACCCTGTCGTGGGACGCCGTGTCCGGGGCGACGGGTTACACCGTCTACCGGGACGGCGCCAAGGGGCAGAGCACGGCCGGGAATTCGGTGACCGTCACCGGACTCATGCCTGCCACGTCCTACCGCTTCCAGGTGGCCGCGTCCAACAGCGCCGGGGAGTCGCCGAAGTCCGCCGAGATCACGGCCACGACCGCCGCGGGCGGCGGCGAGGGGCCCGCCGTGCCCAAGCACGCGGTCACCGGCTACTGGCAGAACTTCGACAACGGCGCGACGGTCCAGCGGATCAGCGACGTCCAGAGCCAGTACGACATCATCGCCGTCGCCTTCGCGGACGCGACGGCCACGCCCGGCGCGGTCGACTTCCGTCTCGACCCCGCCCTGAAGTACACCGAGGCGCAGTTCAAGGCCGACATCGCCGCCAAGCGGGCGGCGGGGAAGAGCGTCATCATCTCCATCGGCGGGGAGCGGGGCACGGTCACCGTCAACGACGCCTCCTCCGCCCGCAACTTCGCCGACAGCGTGTACACCCTGATGCAGAAGTACGGCTTCGACGGCGTCGACATCGACCTGGAGAACGGGCTCAACGCCACGTACATGACGCAGGCGCTGCGGTCCCTGTCGGCGAAGGCGGGCAGCGGGCTCGTCATCACCATGGCACCGCAGACCATCGACATGCAGTCGACGTCGGCCGGTTACTTCAAAACCGCGCTGAACATCAAGGACATCCTGACGGTAGTCAATATGCAGTACTACAACAGCGGTTCGATGAACGGCTGTGACGGCAAGGTCTACTCCCAGGGATCGGTGGACTTCCTCACCGCTCTGGCCTGCATCCAGCTCGAAGGCGGCCTGGACCCCTCGCAGGTCGGCCTGGGCCTGCCCGCCTCGCCCCGCGGGGCGGGCAGCGGGTACGTGTCGCCCGCCGTCGTCAACAACGCCCTCGACTGCCTGGCCAAGGGCACCGGCTGCGGCTCGTTCAAGCCCGCCAAGACCTACCCGGGCATCCGGGGCGCGATGACCTGGTCGACCAACTGGGACGCGAGCAACGGCAACGCGTGGTCGAACGCGGTCGGGCCGCACGTCCACGGCCTGCCGTAGCCTGCCGCGCTTTGCCCTCAAGCGCCGGGCGGGCTTTCCAGCCCGTCCGGCGCTTGAGGACGCGCCCGCAGGGCACCCGCCGCCGCAGGCGGCACAGTCGGCCTACCGCCGCGCGCCGGCGCCCGGCTTCGGCAGCTCACAGCCCGGCAGACCGAGGTCTATCTTGTTGCCGATGCCGACGCACTTGGCTATGCCGTACGTCTGCTGGGCGTAGTTGATGCCCTTGCGGACGGTGACCTGGCCGTTCTCGTCGACCTCACAGGGGTTGTTGACCGTGCAGCGCCCACCGCTCTCGTTGCCGGTGTTGTTGACGGCTATGACCTTGCCGGTGTTCGCGTCGACGACGGGCGACCCGGACGTGCCGCCTATGAGCTGGCACGCGGACGTGTAGCGCGGCGAGTCCTTCCAGGTCCAGTCGCCCTCGCGGAGGCGGTGGGCGAAGCCGTCGATGTTGCAGCTGTAGATGCGCTTCCAGTAGCCGGAGACGACCTTCACCGGCGTCCCGGCGGCCGGCCGGTCGGCCGAGAGGGTGAGGGCGTTGATGCTGTAGCGCTGCTTGATCTGCGCGTAGGTGGTGTTCAGCTCGTACAGGCTGACGTCGGTGTCGGTCATGGTCGCGTAGGAGATCTTCGTGGCGCGCAGGGTGGCGACCTTGCCGGCGGTCGAGTTCAGCAGGCTGAACGTGCGGCTGGAGGGCTGGTCGGTGACGACCTCACCGGCGCCGGGCATGCCGCTCTCCAGGCAGTGGCCGTTGCTCATGACCAGCGCGGGGTCGGTGTCCGCGGAGCCGGCCAGGCGGACCAGCGAGCCGGAGCAGTTGCTGAGGGCGACCGTGCCGGCGAAGTCGACGGCCTTGGGCTTGGTCTGCGGGGCGGCCGAGGCGGGTGCGGCGCCGGTGCCGGCGAGGGTGGCGCCGGCGAGCAGCGCGGTCGTGAGGGCGCCGAGGAGCGGTCGCCTGACCGGGGACACGCGGGGCGGGGAAGAGACCATGGGGGGTGGGTCCTCTCAAGCCGAACGGAACCGAACGCACGTCGGTTTGTCATGCGCATTGTTGGTGCAGGTGGGGGCGCGCGCAATCAACCGGACGGAAGTGAAAGCCAAGTTGGCTTGATTCGCCCGCACCGGAGAGATTGACCGGTGCATGCCATAACTCGACACTGGCCACGGCTCACACCCCCCACCCGTCGCACGACCGGACCCTTGAGGAGACCGCATGCGACCGCGACTGCACGGCAGATGGGCCACCGCCCTGGCTGCCGTGGTCACCCTGGCCCTGGCCTACCCCGCCGCCTCGTCCTCCGGCGGCGAGCCGCCGGCCTCCACCACGTACGAGGTCGTCGGCCCCCGCACCGCCACCGAACGGACCGCCGTCGCCGCGACCGGCGCCGCCATCGACGCCGTGCGGCGCGGCTCCGTGGTCGTCACGGCGGACGGCGCGCAGGCCGCGCTCATCCGCCGCATGGGCTGGACGGTACGCGTCCTGCCCGGGCCGCCGGACCGCACCCGCGGGGAACGGAAACCGCACGACTTCCCGTCCGCCGACGCCAAGTACCACAACTACAAGGAGGCGATGGCGGAGATCGACGCCGGCGTCGCCCGGTACCCGGCCATCATGAGCAAGAAGGTGATCGGCAAGTCCTACGAGGGCCGGGACATCGTCGCCGTCAAGATCAGCAAGAACGTGGCTGCCGACGAGAGCGAGCCGGAGGTCCTCTTCACCGCCCACCAGCACGCGCGCGAGCACCTGACCGTGGAGATGGCCCTCTACCTCCTCAAGGAGTTCGGCTCGAAGTACGGCAGCGACCCGCGCGTGACGAAGATGGTCGACAGCCGCGAGATCTGGGTCGTGCCCGACGTCAACCCCGACGGCGGCGAATACGACATCGCGACCGGTTCCTACCGCAGCTGGCGCAAGAACCGCCAGCCCAACTCCGGCGGCTCGACCGGCACCGACCCCAACCGCAACTGGAACTTCAAGTGGGCCTGCTGCGGCGGCTCCTCGGGCAGCACCGGCTCCGAGACCTACCGGGGCACCGCCCCCGAGTCCGCCCCCGAGGTGAAGGTCGTCGCCGACTTCGTGCGCGGCCGGGTCGTCGGCGGCAAGCAGCAGATCACGTCCGCCATCGACTTCCACACCTACAGCGAGCTGGTGCTGTGGCCGTTCGGCTACACCTACAGCGACACCGGCCCCGGGATGACACAGGACGAGCACGACGTCTTCGCCACCGTCGGCAGGTCCATGGCGGCCACCAACCGCTACACCCCCGAGCAGTCGAGCGACCTCTACATCACCGACGGGTCGATCGACGACTGGCTGTGGGGCAACCAGCGGATCTTCGCCTACACCTTCGAGATGTACCCCGGCCCCGGCGGCTCCGGCGGCTTCTACCCGCCCGACGAGGTGATCGACCGGGAGACCGCGCGCAACCGTGAGGCCGTGCTCAGGCTCCTGGAGACCTCCGACTGCATGTACCGGGCGATCGGCAAGGAGCAGCAGTACTGCACGTGAACCCCGCGGGCGCCCCCGGCTTGCCGGGGGCGCCCGCCGGTGCCCGGCCCGGCCGGTCCCGGACGCGAGTGGCCCCCCGGCCGAGTCGGTCCTCAGCTCAGGACGGCGAGGGCGTCGATCTCGATGAGCAGCCCCTCGGGCAGCCCGACGTAGACGGTCGTGCGGGCCGCGGGGGCCTCCTTCAGCCCGGCGAACCACTCGTCGTAGAGCGCGTTCATCTCGGCGAAGTGGGCGGTGTCGGTGAGGT
This sequence comes from Streptomyces sp. NPDC046215, assembly GCF_040646215.1. NCBI lineage: Bacteria > Bacillati > Actinomycetota > Actinomycetes > Kitasatosporales > Streptomycetaceae > Streptomyces > Streptomyces sp. NPDC046215. The sequence goes on from NZ_JBEYZW010000017.1 coordinate 51,976, forward strand.
AGACGCGCAGCATCATCACGTCCTCCCACGTCGCGCCGCCCGCTTCCAGGACCGCCCCGACGTTGGCGAGGGTCTGGAGGGTCTGCTCGCGCAGCGTGGGGCCGGCCACGGCGGGCACGCCGTCCGGCCCGGCGGGCAGGAAGCCGACCTGACCGGCGACCTGGAGGATGTTGCCCTTGCGCACACCGTGCGAGAACTTCGCGGGCGGCGTGCTGTGCCCGGCGGGGGTGATCGCGGTCTTCTCGGTCATGACTCTGCCTTCTCGGGTGGGGTGTTTCCGGAGTACTCCGCGCTGATGGCCGCGGCGGTGCGGCGCAGCAGCGGGAGGAGCGCGAGGAGTTCCTCTGCGGTGACGACGACGTTCGGAGCGGAAATCGAACATGCGGCGACGACCCGTCCGTCGGTGCCGAGGACCGGCGCGCCCACGCAGTTGATGGACTCCTCGTGACCGCCGAGGTCGGTGGCCCAGCCCTGCGCGCGCACGGTCGCCAGCTCCTTGAGGAAGGCGGCGGCGTTCGGCGTCGAACGGGCGGTGTACGCCGGGTAGTCCAGCCGTTCGGCGACGGCCCGCCGCTCGGGCTCGGGGAGGTCGGCGAGGAGCAGCTTGGCGACGGCGGCCACGGTGATGGCGACGGGCTTGCCGATGCGGGAGTACATCCGTACGGGGTAGCGGCTCTCGACCTTGTCGATGTACAGCACCTCGCCGTCCTCGTACACGGCGAGGTGCACGGTGTGGCCGCACCGCTCGTTGAGGGCGACGAGGTGGGGGTGGGCGATCTCCCGGACGTCGAGGGTCTCGACGGCCTGCTGGGCGAGGGCGAACAGGCGGGCGCCGAGGCGGTAGCGCTGGTCCTGCTGGCGGTAGACGTAGCCGTGCTCGCGCAGGGTGCGCAGGAGGCGCAGCGCGGTCGACTTGTGGACCTGCAGGTGTCCGGCGACCTGCTCCAGGTTGGCCGGGCCTTCGGCGAGGAGGGGGAGGATGCGCAGGGCGCGGTCGACGGTCTGGCTCATGCGGGGGCCTCGCTTCGCGTGCTGCGCGGGTGTCCGGGGTGGTTCATGGGGCGGGCTCCTCCGGGGTGTTCTCGTCCACGCCGTCGTACGGGGGGTGCCCGGTCCAGCCGGGGCCGAGGCGCAGTCTTCCCCACGCGCCGGCGTCGAGGGCGGCGAGCCGGTCGGCGTGGGCGCGCTCCGGCGGCCGGGCGAGGTCGGCGTCGGTGGTGAGGGCCGCGGCGGCCATGAGGTGCCCGTGCCGCAGCCGCGTGCGGACGTCCAGCCCGCGCAGGCCGGCGGAGAGGAACCCGGCGGCGAAGGCGTCCCCCGCGCCGACGGGGGCGACGACGTCGACGGTGAGGGCGGGGGCGGACACGACGCGGTCGGCGCTCGCGTCGCCCGTACGCCCCGGGCCACCGCGTACGTACGCGGTGGCGCCGCCGGCGCCCTGTTTGACGACGAGGATGTCCGGCTCGGGCAGGGCGGCCCGGATCGCGGCGCCGCCGCGCAACCCCCAGGCCGCCTCCGCCTCGTCCTCACCGACGAAGACGATGTCGCAGCGGCGCGCGAGGCCGGCGAGGAGGGCGGGGCTGCGGTCCCGCCACAGGCCCACCCGGTAGTTGACGTCGAAGGAGACGAGGGGCCGCCCGGGTCCGGCCGCCGTCAGCCCGCGGACCAGGGCCAGGCAGCCCGCGGAGAGCGCGGGGGTGATGCCGGTGAGGTGCAGGACGCGCCCGGACCAGGCCGTCTCGCGCGCGATCAGCTCCGGGGACATGGCGGAGGCGGCGGATCCCGTGCGGTGGTAGACGACTTCGGCGAAGGGCTGCCCGTCCGCTGCGGTGCTCACCGCCCGCTCCCCCGCCGTGCGGAAGTAGACGCCCGTCGGGCGGCGGGGGTCGCGCTGCACGGCGGAGACGTCCACCCCGTACGCGGCGAGCGCCGCCACGACGTGGTCGCCGAACCCGTCCGCGCCGACCCGTCCGATCCAGCGCGCGCGGTGGCCGGCGGCCGCGAGCGCGCAGGCGACGTTGGCCTCCGCGCCGCCGACGCCCCGCTCGAAGGACGGTACGTCGGCGAGGCGGCCGGGCCGTGAGGGGCGGAAGGCGACCATGGCCTCGCCCAGGCACACGACATCGGTGTCGGGGGGCCGCGGGGCGGTGGCGGTCACGGTCGGCACTCGCTCCTTGATCCGCGCGGTGTACGCACTCGGTGACGGTCTGCCGGGGAGCTCCGGACAACCGTTGACCCGGCGCTTGTCAGGATGTTAGACAGCCGTGAGCGTGACACGCAATGAATGTTGCACACAGTGCAACCGACTTTCCCTGGAGGCTCCATGGCCGCCGCTCCTTTCGCCGACGACGCCGTCACCCGCCTCGCCGAGGAACGCGTCGACCACCGCTTCAAGGGCCTGCCCCCGGACGCGGAGGGGCTGACCGTCGGCGCCCTGGCGGCCGAGCGCCGTTCGCTGTTCACCGGCGGCTTCACCACCCCGGTGCTCGCCCTCTCCGACGAGGCGCTCACCCACAACCTCTCCCTCATGGAGCACTACTCCGCCCAGCACGGCCTCGCCTTCGCCCCGCACGGCAAGACCTCCCTGGCCCCCCAGCTCCTCGCCCGCCAGCTCGCCCACGGCGCGTGGGGGATCACCGCCGCGGTCCCCACCCAGGTGCGCGTCTACCGCGCCTTCGGCATCCGCCGGATCTTCCTCGCCAACGAGGTGGTGGACGCGCCCGCGCTGCGCTGGATCGCCGGCGAACTGGCCGCCGACCCGGACTTCCGCCTCATCACCTACGTCGACTCCGTGCGCGGGGTCGAGCTGATGGACGCGGCCCTGCGCGAGGCGGCGGCCGGCCGGCCGCTCGACGTCGTCGTCGAACTGGGCGCGGAGGGCGGCCGTACGGGCGCCCGCACCCAGGCCGACTGCACGGCGGTGGCCGACGCCGTGGCGGCCACGGACACCCTGCGCCTGGTCGGTGTCGCCGGGTACGAGGCGGAGATCCCGGGGGTCGACGGGGACCTCGTCCGCGCCTGGCTGCGGCGGCTCACCGCGCTCGCGGTCGCGTTCGACGAGGCAGGCCGGTTCGAGGGGGTGGAGGAGATCGTCGTCAGCGCGGGCGGCAGCGCGTGGTTCGACGCGGTCACCGACGTCTTCGCGGACGTACCGCCGCTGTCCGCGCCGGTGCTCAAGCTGCTGCGCTCCGGCGCGTACGTCACCCATGACGACGGCGCGTACCGCCGCAAGACCCCGTTCAACCGGCTCCCGGAGGAGGGATCCCTGCGGCCCGCCTTCCGGCTGTGGGCCCAGGTCGTCTCGCGCCCCGAACCGGGCCGGGCCTACCTCAACGCGGGCAGGCGCGACGCCCCCTACGACCTCGACCTGCCCGAGCCGCAGGTCGTCCGGTCCGCCCGCGACGGCTCGGTGCGCCCGGCCGAGGGCATGACCGTCACGGCGCTCGCCGACCAGCACGCGTTCGTGGAACTCGCCGACGGCACGGAGCTGGAGGTCGGGGACTGGGTCGGGCTGGGCCTGTCACACCCCTGCACGGTTTTCGACAAGTGGCAGCTGATCCCGCTGACCACGGCGGACGGCACGGTGACGGAATACATCCGCACGTTCTTCTAGCCCGGCGGGCGAGTCAGCACGCCGCCTGGCCGGGTCGGCAAGGGAGGACATCGGCACAGCACGCCCCTCCCCCAGTGAGAAAGGCACGCGCCCATGGACTTAGTCATCCGCGACGCCCGCGTCATCGACGGCACCGGCGGCCCGTCCTACCGGGCCGACGTGGCCCTGGCCGGCGGCCGCATCGCCGAGATCCGCCGTGAGGGCGAGCCCCGCCCGCCGGGCCGCCGCAGCCTCGACGCGCACGGCCTCGCCCTGGCACCCGGTTTCATCGACATGCACGCCCACAGCGACCTCGCCCTGCTGCGCGACCCGGCCCACGAGGCGAAGGCCGCCCAGGGAGTGACGCTCGAAGTCATCGGCCAGGACGGCCTGTCCTACGCGCCGGTCGACGACCGCACCCTGGCGGAGGTGCGCACCCAGATCACGGGGTGGAACGGTGACGGCTCCGACATCGACTTCGACTGGCGCACCGTCGGCGAGTACCTGGACCGGCTCGACCGGCAGGGCATCGCCGTCAACGCCGCCTACCTCGTCCCGCAGGGCAGCGTGCGGATGCTCGTCACCGGCTGGGAGGACCGGCGGGCCACGGCGGACGAGATACGGCGGATGCGACGGCTGGTCGCCGAGGGGCTCGAACAGGGGGCGGTCGGCCTGTCGTCCGGGCTGACCTACACGCCGGGCATGTACGCCACCGGCGCGGAGCTGACCGAGCTGTGCCGGGTCGTGGCCTCCTACGGCGGTTACTACTGCCCCCACCACCGCTCGTACGGGGCGGGCGCGCTCGCGGCGTACGCGGAGATGGTGGAGCTGACCCGGGCGGCGGGCTGCGCCCTGCACCTCGCCCACGCCACCTTGAACTTCGACGTGAACAAGGGGCGCGCGCCCGAGCTGCTCGCCCTCCTGGACGCGGCGCTGGCCGGTGGCGCCGACATCTCCCTGGACACCTACCCGTACACGCCCGGCTGCACGACGCTCGTGGCGATGCTGCCGAGCTGGGCGAGCGAGGGCGGGCCGGAGGCGACGCTCGCACGGCTGCGCGACGACGCGACGGCGCTCCGCGTCCGCCGGGCCATGGAGATCGAGGGCGCGGACGGCTGCCACGGAGTGCCGATCGACTGGGACGCCATCGAGGTGTCCGGCGTGTCGGACCCGCGGCTGGCCGGCCGGGTCGGCCGCACCGTCGCCCGGATCGCGCGCGAGCGCGGTCAGGAGCCGTGGACCGCGGCGCGCGAGCTGCTGATCGCCGACGGGCTGGGGACGACGATCCTGCAGCACGTCGGGCACGAGGAGAACGTACGGGCGATCATGCGGCACCCCGCGCACACGGGCGGCAGCGACGGCATCCTGCACGGCAGCAAGCCGCACCCCCGCGCGTACGGCACCTTTCCGCACTACCTCGGCCACTACGCGCGGGAGCTGGGGGTGCTGTCCCTGGAGGAGTGCGTGGCGCATCTCACGTCACGGCCCGCGGCGCGGCTGCGACTGCCCGACCGGGGGCTCGTCCGCGAGGGATTCCGCGCTGATCTTGTCCTCTTCGATCCGGAGACGGTCGCCGCCGGCTCTACTTTCGAAGCCCCGCGGCAGCTTCCGACCGGCATTCCTTTTGTCCTGATCGACGGACGCTTTGTGATGGAAGACGGTCGGCGCACGGACGTGCTCGCGGGGCGTGCGGTGCGGCGCACGCCGGTCCGCTGATCGCGCGCGCGGCGGGCCGGCCGGAGCGGCCCCGGCGCGGTCACAAAGGGCGGGCGGCGCGTTTTACGTCCCCGTAAGGTGGCCGTCATGCAGGTGATCCAGTCAACGAAGCTCGCCAATGTCTGCTACGAAATCCGTGGCCCGGTGCTCGAGGAGGCGATGCGGCTGGAAGCGGCAGGTCACCGGATCCTCAAGCTCAACACCGGCAACCCGGCGATCTTCGGCTTCGAGTGCCCGCCGGAGATCCTCGAGGACATGCTGCGCAACGTCGGCGACGCGCACGGCTACGGGGACGCCAAGGGGCTGCCCGCCGCCCGGCGCGCGGTGGTGCAGCACTACGAGACCAAGGGCATCGAGCTCTCCGTCGAGGACGTCTACCTCGGCAACGGCGTCTCCGAGCTGATCCAGATGTCGATGCAGGCGCTGCTCGACGACGGCGACGAGGTCCTCGTCCCGGCTCCGGACTACCCGCTGTGGACCGCGTCGGTGTCCCTCGCCGGGGGCACGGCCGTGCACTACCGCTGCGACGAGCAGTCCGACTGGATGCCCGACCTCGCGGACATCGAGCGCAAGGTCACCGACCGCACCAAGGCCATCGTCATCATCAACCCCAACAACCCCACGGGTGCGGTCTATGACGACGAGATGCTGCGCGGCCTGACCGAGATCGCCCGCCGCCACAACCTGATCGTCTGTTCCGACGAGATCTACGACAAGATCCTCTACGACGGCGTCACGCACACCCCGACCGCCGCCCTCGCCCCGGACCTGCTGACCCTCACCTTCAACGGCCTCTCCAAGTCCTACCGGGTGGCGGGCTACCGCAGCGGCTGGCTGGCGGTCTGCGGCCCCAAGGCGCACGCGTCGAGCTACATCGAGGGCCTGACGATCCTGGCCAATATGCGCCTGTGCGCCAACATGCCGGCGCAGTACGCGGTGGCCACGGCCCTGGGCGGCCGGCAGTCGATCAACGACCTGGTGCTGCCCGGCGGGCGGCTGCTGGAGCAGCGCGACGTCGCCTATGACCTGCTGACGCAGATCCCGGGCGTGAGCTGCGTCAAGCCGAAGGGCGCGCTGTACGCCTTCCCGAAGCTGGACCCCAAGGTCTACAAGATCAAGGACGACCGGCAGATGGTGCTGGACCTGCTCCGCGCCGAGAAGATCATGGTGGTGCACGGGACGGGCTTCAACTGGCCGGAGCCGGACCACTTCCGCCTGGTCACCCTGCCGAACGCCAAGGACCTGGCGGAGGCGGTCACCCGGATCGGCACGTTCCTGGACGGTTACGGACAGCCGTGACGGGCCACCGTCCTATAAGCAAGACAACTTTAGACGCCGTCTAAGTTAGGATGGCCTTCTCAGTGATTCCAGGAGGCCATCCATGTACGAGCCGATCCGTACCCCGTCGGTCCACACCATGGCCGAGCCGGAGCATGGGACGCGCGGACCGCACCGGTCCCGCGAGGAGGAGCTGGACATCCGGCTCGCCGGGCATCTGACCGCGTTGCTGACCGTCACCGACGAGCTGCGCGCGGTGGCGCCCGGCCGTGCGCTCGACGACGCGGCGCTGCGGCTCGCCGGGCGGGTGGCGCGGATGCGCGGCGGGCGCGCCCCGCTGCGGGCCACGCCCACGGCAGCGGACCCGGCGGGCGCCGCCTGCGACACCTCGCGGATCGCGGCGCTGCACCAGCGCGCCCACACTCTGGCGGGTCAGGCACTGGTGGTCGCCACTTCCCGGGGCGACGCGGCCGGCGCGGCCCTGGCCGCCGAGCGTCTGCAGGCCCACGCGACGGCCCTGCACCTGACCGACGCCGCCTGACCGCCTGACGGCGGCGTCGGGGGGTGAACGGGGGCCGGGCCGGCCCGGCCCCCGGGCTACGCGAGGCCGGGCCCCCGGGGGTGCCCGGGAAACAAGCCCTACCCCAGACGCTGCACCAGCGCCCGGTACTCGTCCCACAGTTCCTTCGGGGTGTGCTCACCGAAGGTGTTGAGGTGCTCGGGGATCAGCGCCGCCTCCTCGCGCCACACCTCCTTGTCGACCGTGAGCAGGAAGTCGAGCTCGGCTTCGGTCAGCTCCAGGCCGGCCGTGTCGAGCGCCTCCTTCGTCGGCAGCACTCCGATGGGCGTCTCGACGCCCTCCGCCTTGCCGTCCAGACGCTCCACGATCCACTTCAGCACCCGGCTGTTCTCGCCGAAGCCCGGCCAGACGAACTGGCCGTCCGCGTCCTTGCGGAACCAGTTGACGTAGTAGATCTTGGGCAGCTTCGCCTGGTCACCCCTGCGCGCAGCGTCCCGGCCGACCTCGAGCCAGTGGCCCATGTAGTCGCCCATGTTGTAGCCGCAGAACGGCAGCATGGCGAAGGGGTCGCGGCGCAGCTCGCCGACCTTGCCCTCGGCGGCAGCGGTCTTCTCGGAGGCGACGTTGGCGCCGAGGAAGACACCGTGCTGCCAGTCGAAGGACTCGGTCACCAGCGGCACGGCCGAGGCGCGGCGGCCGCCGAAGAGGATCGCCGAGATCGGCACGCCCTTGGGGTCCTCCCACTCGGGCGCGATGATCGGGCACTGGGAGGCGGGGACGGTGAAGCGGGCGTTGGGGTGGGCGGCCGGGGTGCCGGAGGCCGGCGTCCAGTCGTTGCCCTTCCAGTCCGTCAGGTGCGCGGGCTGCTCCTCGGTCATGCCCTCCCACCACACGTCGCCGTCGTCGGTGAGGGCGACGTTGGTGAAGACCGAGTTGCCCCACATGGTCTTCATGGCGTTGGCGTTGGTGTGCTCGCCGGTGCCGGGGGCGACGCCGAAGAAGCCGGCCTCGGGGTTGATGGCGCGCAGCCGGCCGTCCTCGCCGAAGCGCATCCAGGCGATGTCGTCGCCGATGGTCTCCACGGTCCAGCCGGAGATGGTCGGCTCCAGCATGGCGAGGTTGGTCTTGCCGCAGGCGCTCGGGAAGGCGGCGGCGACGTACTTCGCCTCACCCTGCGGCGGGGTGAGCTTGAGGATGAGCATGTGCTCGGCCAGCCAGCCGTTGTCCCGCGCCATGACGGAGGCGATGCGCAGGGCGTAGCACTTCTTGCCCAGCAGGGCGTTGCCGCCGTAGCCGGATCCGTAGGACCAGATCTCGCGGTCCTCGGGGAAGTGCGAGATGTACTTGGTGGTGTTGCAGGGCCACGGCACGTCGGCCTCGCCCTCGGCGAGCGGGGCGCCGAGCGTGTGGACGGCCTTCACGAAGAACCCGTCGGTGCCCAGCTCGTCCAGGACGGCCTGGCCCATACGGGTCATGGTGCGCATCGAGACGGCGACGTAGGCGGAGTCGGTGAGCTCGACGCCGATCGCGGACAGCGGGGAGCCGAGCGGGCCCATGCAGAAGGGCACGACGTACAGGGTGCGGCCGCGCATCGAGCCGCGGAAGATGCCGCCCTGGCCGTCCTTGCCCGCGAAGAGCTCCCGCATCTCGGCGGGGGCCTTCCAGTGGTTGGTCGGGCCCGCGTCCTCCTCCTTCTCGGAGCAGATGAACGTGCGGTCCTCGACGCGCGCCACGTCGCTGGGGTCGGAGGCGGCGTAGTAGGAGTTCGGGCGCTTGACGGGGTCCAGCTTCTTGAAGGTGCCCTTGGCGACGAGCTCCTCGCACAGGCGCTCGTACTCGGCCTCGGAACCGTCGCACCAGACCACCCGGTCCGGCTCGGTGAGGGCGGCGATCTCGTCGACCCAGGAGATCAGCTCCTGGTGGTGGGTGAGGGTGGTGGGAGCCGCATTGCTGCGCGCCACGATCGCTCCGTCCCGCCGGAAACCACGCTGCCCCGGCGTAGATATTGAGGGTTGAACGGACCTGCCTCTGTGCCCGCACAGTCCGCTTCTGAGGAAGTTGCCCCTTGGGGGCTGCGACCCAGACGCTTCGTGACCGCTCATCCGGTGCCGCCCGCACTCATTTGATCATCCGACTCGATCCAGCTTCTGTCCAGGGGGCGCTCCCGTGACCATCGCCACGTGATACCGAGCCGTAACTTACGGTGGCGTAGGTAGCATGACGGGCATGAACTCCGCGCCCGACGCAGCGCCTCCCGCGCGCCCCGCCTCCGCCGACGCCGCGGCCGTCGCCCTCCCTTTCCCCGAGCCGATCCCCGTGAAGCCGCGGCTGCGCGGCTGGCTGCACGCCGGGATGTTCCCCGCCGTACTGATCGCGGGCATCTTCCTGACCGCCCTCGCCGACAGCACCCGCGGCAGAATCGCCTGCGCGGTGTACGTGCTCTCCGCCTGCCTGCTGTTCGGCATCAGCGCGCTCTACCACCGGGGCAACTGGAGCCCACGCACCAATGCCGTGCTCCGCCGCCTCGACCACGCCAACATCTTCCTGATCATCGCGGGCACGTATACCCCGCTGACGATGCTGCTGGTCCCCGGCGGCCGGGGCCAGGCGCTGCTGTGGGCGGTGTGGGCCGCCGCCGTGGCGGGCATCGCCTTCCGGGTGTTCTGGGTCGGCGCGCCGCGCTGGCTCTACACCCCCTGCTACATCGCCATGGGCTGGGCCGCGGTCTTCTTCCTCCCCGACTTCCTGCGCAAGGGCGGCATCGCCGTGCTCGTCTGCGTGATCGTCGGCGGCCTGCTCTACAGCGTGGGCGGCGTGATCTACGGAATGAAGCGCCCCAACCCCTCCCCCCGGTGGTTCGGCTTCCACGAGGTCTTCCACTCACTCACGCTGGCGGCGTTCATCGTGCACTACGTGGGCATCTCTCTGGTGGCCTATTCGCACGCCTGAGCCGCCCGGCGCCCGGCGCCGGGCCGACCCGTCCGTACGCGGTGGCCGTGGCCTGGAGGCCACGGCCACCCGCCACGTCAGGCCGCCCACGCCGGCCAGCACCACGGCCACCACCGCGATCTCCCCCACGAGCACGAAGCTCCCGACGCATAACACCGCGACCAGTGCGGCGAGCGCACTCACCATGGCGCCCCACCTCCCCTTCCGGAAAAGATCACTGACCGTTACTTTTCCCCGGACACAGGGTCACACACCCCACTGACAGTCAGTACGTCATCAAGAACCGCCGACGGACAGCCGTTTGACCGGCCACCCGGCTTGCCGGGCCCCCGTCCGGGGACGGGCGAGGTGATCCCCGGGAAGGCCCGTGCCGGAGAATGACCGCCATGGCCTCCGCAGACCTCTCGTCCGCCGCGCCGTCCGAGCCCCGCCTCGGGCTGCGCGAGCGGAAGAAGATCCAGACTCGTCAGGCGATCCGCCGCGCCGCCCACCGGCTGTTCGAACAGCAGGGGTACGACGCCACACCGGTGGACCGGATCGCCGAGGCCGCGGACGTCTCACCGAGCACCGTCTTCCGCTACTTCCCCACCAAGGAAGACATCGTCCTCGCCGACGAGTACGACGCCCTGCTGATGTCCGCGGTCCGGGCGCGGCCGGTGGACGAGTCGCCGGTCGAGGCCGTCCGGCAGGCCGTCCTCAGCGCGGTGCGGCACGTCCTCGCCCACGATGTCCTCGAGCTCCGGCAGCGCACCAAGCTCATCCGCGAGGTGCCCGCCCTGCGCGGCCGGCAGGCGGAGGGCATGGGCGAGTCGGCCCGGGCGCTCTGCGCCGTCCTGGCCGAGCGCACCGGCCGCGACGAGAGCGACATCGAGCTGCGCGTGGCCGTCACCGCGATCCTCGCCGCCCTGCACGAGGCCCTGATGTACTGGGTCGAGCAGGGGCAGAGCGAGGACGTCGTCACGCTCGTCGGCCGCGCCCTGGACGTCCTCCGCCGGGGTCTGACGCTCTGAGGGCGCCCCGCCCTCTCACTCACCTCCGGCCAGGCTCCGTGCCAGCACCCCGGCGTCGTCGGTCGGGGCCGCGCAGGTGAAGGCCCGGCACACATAGGCCGCCGGCCGGCCGGCGAGGAGCGGGCGGTTCGCCAGCAGGGGCACCTCCGCCGCCGCCGGGTCCGACTCCGGCGCGCCCACCGCCACCGCGAGGCCGGGGGCGGTCGACAGCAGGGCGGTGCGGTGCAGTTCGCGGGTGGCGGGGTGGTCGTCCGGCCCGACGACGGCGACCTCCCGGGGCCCGTCCAGGAGCGCCTCCGTGACGGCCAGACCCCAGCTGATGAATCGGGGCGCCTTCGGACCCAGCACCCGGACGACGCCGAGCGCCCGCTCCGCCGCCTCCCGGTGCGCGCCGCTGCCGGTGTACGCGGAGTACGTCAGGAGGGCCCCGCACGCGGCCGTCCACCCGGAGGGCGTGGCCGTGTCGGTCGGGTCCTGCGGGCGTCGGATGAGGGTCTCGGCGTCGTCGGCGGTGTCGAACAGCTGGCCGTCCGCGCCCGTGAAGCGGACCAGGACGGTGTCCAGGAGCAGGCCCGCGAAGTCGACCCACACGCCCTCGCCGGTGACGGCGGTGAGGGCCAGGAAGCCCTCGGCGACGTCCGCGTAGTCCTCCAGGACGCCCGCGTGGGTGCCGGCGACGCCGTCCAGCGAGGTGCGGAACAGCCGGGCGTGCCAGTCCATGTGGGTGCGGACGAGCAGGTCGGCGGCGTCCGTCGCGGCCTGCACGAGGTCGGGGCGGTCGAAGAAGGCGCCGGTCTCGGCGAGGGCGGCGATGGCCAGGCCGTTCCAGGCGGCCACGATCTTGTCGTCGCGGCCGGGCCGGGGCCGCTGCTCGCGCGCCGCCAGGAGCCTGCGGCGCACGGAGGCGAGCTTCTGGGCGTCCAGCAGCAGCTCGGTGTCGGGGAGCTGGAGGACGGAGGCACCCTCCTCGAACGTCCCCTCCTCGGTGACCCCGAAGTGGGCGGCCGCGAGGGCGGCGTCCTCGGCGCCGAGGACCTCCCGCAACTGCTCGGGCGTCCAGACGTAGAAGGCGCCCTCGGCGTGCTTGCCGGTGCCGTCGTCGCTGTCCGCGTCGAGGGCGGAGGCGAAGCCGCCCTGGGCGGTGCGCATGTCGCGGACCAGGAAGTCGGCCGTCTCCAGGGCGACGCGCCGGGCGAGGTCGGAGCCGGTGGCCCGCCACAGATGGGCGTACACGCGGCACAGCAGCGCGTTGTCGTACAGCATCTTCTCGAAGTGCGGGACGGTCCAGGTGGCGTCCACCGCGTAGCGGGCGAAGCCGCCCCCGAGCTGGTCGTAGATGCCGCCGCGGGCCATCGCCTCGCACGTGGCCTGCACCATCTGCAGGGCCGCCTCGGAGCCCGTGCGGGCGTGGTGGCGGAGCAGGAATTCCAAGGTCATGGACGGCGGGAACTTCGGCGCGCCGCCGAATCCGCCGTGCACGGCGTCGAACTCCCGGGTCAGGCCCATCAGCGCCCGGTGGACGTCCTCGACGGTCGGCGGCCGCGGGCCCGCCGCGCCGTCCTCGCCCTCCTTCGGCGCGGCGACGCCCAGGGCGAGGGTCCGCTCGGAGAGCTCCCGCACGATCCGGCCGGCGACCTCCCCGACCTCTTCCCGCCGGTCGGCCCACGCGGCGCGTACGCCCTCCAGGACCTGCGGGAAGGAGGCCATGCCGTGCCGGGGCGCGGGCGGGAAGTAGGTGCCGAAGTAGAAGGGCTCGGCGCCGGGGGTGAGGAAGACGGTCATGGGCCAGCCGCCCTGGCCGGTGGCGGCCTGCACGGCTTCCATGTAGACGGCGTCGATGTCGGGCCGCTCCTCGCGGTCGACCTTGACGGCCACGAAGTGCTCGTTGAGGAAGTCGGCGGTCCCCTGGTCCTCGAAGGACTCGTGGGCCATCACATGGCACCAGTGGCAACTCGAGTACCCGACGCTCAGCAGCACCGGCACATCGCGGCGCCGGGCCTCTTCGAAGGCCGCGGGCGACCACGGCCACCAGTCGACGGGGTTGTCGGCGTGCTGGAGGAGATAGGGGGACGTCTCATGCGCCAGGCGGTTCGGCATGCCCCCCATCCTTCCCCAACCGGGCCCGTTGATGAGTTATCCACAGCCCTGCCGGAAAACTCGCCGAGGCGGAACACTTGGGGCACAAGCAATCGCTGGTGGAAGGGGGATGCCATGGCGGGAGCACCGGCCGTGCTGCGCGAGGTACACCGTGCGGAAGCCGAGGGCTTGTTGGGGCGAGCGGTCGAGGAGGAGGTGCGCCGTTCGGGTGGATCGGCCGACGGCGCGTCGCTGTTACGCCGGGCGCGCGCGGAGCTGGAGGCCATCGCGGCCACGGCCGCCGAGGAGTACGGCGCGTACGTCCGCGCGCTGGACGCGGAGGAGGGTGCCCGGCGGCCGCTGTCGGCGCGCCTGAGCCGGTCCTCGCTCGCCACGCCGCTGCTGATCACGGCCGTGGCGGCGGCCACGGCCTTCGGGGTCGACCTGGGGTACGGCACCTCGGCCGGCACGGCGCTGGGCGCGGGGGTCTCGGTGGCCGTGGCGGGTTCGGCGGCCGCGGTGGTGAGCCTGACGGCGTCTCATCGGCCGGCCGCGCGCCGGCGGGCCGGTCTGCGGGGGCGGCCCGGCGGTGCGCGGCAGTTGCGGCTGGAGTGGCTGACGGCCCTTGAGGTGAAGGGCGTGCGGCCGTTCCTGGACCGTCAGCGGATGCTGTCGGCGGCCGTGCGTCCGGACGGGGCGGGCCGGGCGGTACGGCAGCAGGGCGCGCCCGGTCCGGCGCGGGGCCCGCTGCTGCGGGGCGGGGGCCGCGGCGCCGCGGCCCGGCGCCGCGGCGTCCTGGAGCAGTCCTTCGACCACATTCCGGAGGTGGAGGGGCCGTTCGCGGGCCGCAGGGAGCAGCTGAGCCGGATCAGCCAGTGGGTGCAGCAGGCACGGGCCAGCACGGAGACCAGACCGACGGTGGTGGTGCTGTACGGGCCGCCGGGCTCGGGGCGCTCCACGCTCGCGCTGCGGGCGGCACACCATGTGCGCGATCAGTTCCGGGGCGCCTGCGTGGTGGATCTGCGCGGTGAGTCGGGTGACGAGCCGCCGCTGCCGACGCGGGACGCCCTGCTGCATCTGCTCAACCGCCTCGGCGCGCCGCGCGACCAGCTGCTGTTCCGGGAGCGGTCCTCGCACGAGCAGCACCTCAAGCGCCTGTCCGAGCTGTACCACCAGCACCTGACGGGCCTGCCGGTCACCGTGATCCTCGACGACGCCTCGGACGCGGCGCAGGTCCGCGCCCTGGTTCCCGAGCGGTCCGAGAGCCTGGTCCTGGTCACGGCGCGGGCTCCGCTGGCCCTGCCGCCGGAGCTGGCGGCCTGGGTGCACGAGCTGCCCGTCGGCCCGCTGGACGAGGCGGGCGCCGAGGAGTTGCTGCGGCCGGTGGCGCGGGAGGCACCACCGGAGGGGGAGGGCCCGTACGACGAGAAGGCGCTGGTGCGGGTGCGGGAGCTGTGCGGCGGGCTGCCGCTGGCGCTGCGGCTGGCCGGTTCCTCGCCGTCGCCGCGCACCGCGCGGGCGCTGGCCGCGGAGCTGGAGGATTCCGGGCCCGGCGATCCGGTGGAGCGGGTGCTGCGGCTGAGTTACGCCGATCAGGGTGAGGGCGCCCGCCGGCTGCTGCGCCGGCTGGCGCTCGCGGGCCGGGCCTCGTGGGGGGCCGCCGCGGCGGCGGCGCTCCTCGGGGAGGACGAGCGGGTGGCGGCCCGCGAGCTGGCGGCGCTGGCCCGCACGGGGCTGATCGAGCCGGTCCGTGCCGGCCGGTACCGGATGCACGATCTGGTGCGGGCCTTCGCCCACGCCCGCCTGGTCGCCGAGGAGGAGCCGGGCGAGCGGAGCGCGGCGCACGAGCGGCTGATCCGCAGTTACGCGGAGCTCGCCGACTCCGTCATCCGCATGGTCGACGGCAAGACGTCCACCCGGGCCGACGCGTTCGCCGAGGGAGCGGCGGGCGGCCACGGCTTCCCCTCGCTGGAGGCGGCGCTGCGCTGGCTGGACGACGAGTCGAGCTTCATCACCGCGGCGCTGCGGCACGCCGAGGGGGTCGACCAGTCGGCGGTGCTGCACCTGCTGGGTGCCCTGTGCGACTACTGCCTGCTGCGCGGCGATCTCTACCGGCTGGGTGAGCTGAGCGAGCTGACACAAGCCACCGACCGGGGGCTGCTGGTGCGCTCGGTGCAGTGGCGCACGGGCGTCGCGGCCCGGCAGCTGGGCGAGCTGGACCGGTCCCGGACGACGCTGTCGTCGGTCGTGGATCTGTACTTCGACGCCCAGCACCCGGCGGGGGCCGCCCGGGCGCTGCGGGATCTGGGGGTCACCCTGCAGCACCAGGGAAATCTCCGGGCGGCTGCGGAGAAGCTGCGGGAGGCCCTCGCGCTGCAGGACGCGCCGGAGCTGAGCGGCGACCGGGCCTGGACGCTGCACGCCCTGGCGGCGGTCGAGCGGGACCGCGGGCTGATAGCGCCCGCGCTGGAGCTGCTGGCGGAGTCGCTGGAGCTGCACCGCGGGAGCGAGAGCGTGCACGGACAGGCGTGGGCGCACTTCCAGCTCGGGCAGGTCCGGTTGCGGATGGGCCAGGTGGAGGCGGCGGAGGCGGAGTTCCACGCGGCCCTGGAGCAGTACGGGCTCACCCAGGACAGCCGCGGCGCGGCCTGGGCGCTGACCCAGCTGGCGCGGGCCCGGCTCGTGGCGGGGGACGCGGGCGAGGCGGTGGAGCAGTTGCACCGGGCGGCGGCCCGCCACCGGGAGAACGAGGACGCCCGCGGCGAGGCGTGGTCGCTGTACTACCTGGGCCAGTCGCTGGAGGAGTGCTCGGAGCAGGCCGCGGCCGTCCGGGCGCTGGAGCGGGCCCGCACGATGTTCAACCGCATGCGTGATGTGTACGGGCTGGCCTGCGCCCGGCACCACGCGGCCCGGGTCACCCGTGATCAGCGGGCGGCGCAGACGGGCAGCCTGCGCAACAGCGGCTTCGCCCGGCAGCTGCTGCAGGACGCGCGGGCCGACTTCCGCCGCCTGGACGTGCCCCACGGCGAGGCGTGGTCGTGTGTGGAACTGGCCGTGGTCGACGCGGGCAACGGCAAGGCGGCGTCGGCGCTGGAGCTGGTGGAGGAGGCGGAGCGGCTGTTCGCCGGGTACGGGGACCGGCGGGGCGCGGCGTGGGCCCGGTTCCTGCGCTGCACGCTGCTGCCGTTCACCTCGCCGGGCGGCTCGGTGGTGGGGTCGGCGGTGGCCCGGGAGGAGCTGGGCCGGCTGCTCCTGGAGCTGCGCGCGGCCGACTGGGCGGCGGACCCGGCGCTGGAGGACTGCGCGGAGACGTACGCGCTGCTGCTGGAGCGGGGCATAGAGCCGGAGACGGGCTGGCAGGCGTGGCAGCTGGGCATGGTGCCGGGCCGCCCGGCCCGTGAGGTCATGGCGGTGCTGCCCCGGGACGGCTGAGCCGTCCCCGGGGCGCGGTGTGCCGGCCGGGGAGCGGGGCCTCCCGGCCGGGGCGGACGGCGGCCCGGCCCCGTGGCCGGGG
This sequence comes from Streptomyces sp. NPDC046215, assembly GCF_040646215.1. NCBI lineage: Bacteria > Bacillati > Actinomycetota > Actinomycetes > Kitasatosporales > Streptomycetaceae > Streptomyces > Streptomyces sp. NPDC046215. The sequence continues at coordinate 68,631 of NZ_JBEYZW010000017.1, forward strand.
CCCGGACCGTCGCCGGGTCAGCCCTTGGCGCTGCCGCCCTGGGTGGCGGCCGGGACCGGGGCGGCGCCCGGCTCGGGGGCCTCTTCGAAGTCCACCCGCTTCATGTGGGTGTTCATGGACTTCATCAGCATCCAGACGGCCGCGCCGATGACGGCGAAGACGATGAAACCGAGGACACCGGGGGTGACCTTGTTCTTGTCCAGTTCTTCGGCGAGCGGCACCAGGTGGGTGACGGCGAGGGAGCTCATCATGGGGTCAATTGTTGCGGATGCCCGCGAAGAGGTCGTCCTCGGGGAGGGAAGTTCCCACGAGAGACTTGGCCAGCTCGTATTCCTCGGTCGGCCAGACTTCCTTCTGGAGGTCCAGCGGCACGCGGAACCAGCCGCCGTCCGGGTCGATCTGGGTGGCGTGCGCGATGAGCGCCTTGTCCCGGATCTCGAAGAATTCGCCGCACGGGACGTAGGTGGTCAGCGTCCGCTCCCGGCCCGCGGTCAGCCAGCGCTCCAGCCACTCCCCGTAGGGGGACTCCATGCCGCGCGCCAGCAGCGCCTCGTGCAGGGCCAGGGTGCGCGGCCGGTTGAAGCCCTGGTTGTAGTAGAGCTTCAGCGGCTGCCAGGGCTCACCGGCCTCGGGGAAGCGCTCGGGGTCACCGGCGGCCTCGAAGGCCACCATCGAGATCTTGTGGGTCATGATGTGGTCGGGGTGCGGGTAGCCGCCGTTCTCGTCGTACGTGGTGATCACATGCGGCCGGAACTCGCGGATCAGCTTCACCAGCACGCCGGCCGCCTCGTCGACGTCCTGGAGGGCGAAGCAGCCCTCGGGCAGCGGCGGCAGCGGGTCGCCCTCGGGCAGCCCGGAGTCGACGAAGCCGAGCCACTCCTGCTTCACCCCGAGGATGTCGCGCGCCTCGTCCATCTCCTTGGCGCGCACCTCGTGGATGTGCTCCTCGATGTAAGGGTCGCCCTGGAGCTTGGGGTTGAGGATGGAGCCGCGCTCACCACCCGTGCAGGTCGCGACCAGCACGTCCACCCCCTCGGACACGTACTTGGCCATCGTGGCCGCGCCCTTGCTCGACTCGTCGTCGGGGTGGGCGTGCACGGCCATCAGTCGCAGCTGCTCAGTCAAGGCTCGATCCTCAGTCACTGGTCATGGCCCGTCTTATCGGTGTTTCGGGGCGCCTCCTATAGTGACCGAAGCGGGAGTCGTTTCATTCCGGTCCTCAACGACCGGCCCGACCAGGAGGAAAGATCATGGCTGCGGCACGCGAAGGGCTGCCCGAGGGTCGCTACGGCCGCTCGGCGGACGAACGCGCCGACCGCAAGCTGAAGATCATCGGCGCGGTACTGGGCGCCGGCCTGCTCGGGGTGATCGCCTGGTCAGGCATCCACTACATCACCGCGACCGAGGTCAGCGGTCAGCTCATCCGCTCCAAGACGATCTCCGACGACACCGTGCAGATGGTGCTGGAGGTCCGCAAGGAGAAGAACGTCACCGCCGTGTGCACGGTGCGCTCGCTGGGCGCGGACGGCGCCGAGGTCGCCCGTAAGGATGTGAGGTTCGACCGCCCCGACGGTCACTTCACGGAGCTGATCACTGTGCGCACCACCCGGCGCGCCGCCGATGCGAAGCTTGAGGGCTGCACCACCGCGTCCTGAAAAAGAGGACGGGCCTGACCTGCGTTGACGTGTTTCTTGCGCAGTTTCTCCCCCTGACTTCTTCCCCCTTTACGGACGTAATTGTTAGGCTCGTGGTTTCGCCCACCTTTGAAGGCGCACCCTTCTGAGGAGGGCGTTCATTTGTATCCCCTCTGTATCCCCAAGTTTTTCCCCAGTACCGACGAGGAGCACCTGTGACCCAGACCAGCGACAACGTCACCTGGCTGACTCAGGAGGCGTACGACCAGCTCAAGGCCGAGCTGGAGTACCTGTCTGGTCCCGCTCGCACCGAGATCGCGACCAAGATCGCGGCGGCCCGCGAGGAGGGTGACCTGCGAGAGAACGGCGGGTACCACGCGGCCAAGGAGGAGCAGGGCAAGCAGGAGCTCCGTGTGCGCCAGCTCACGCAGCTGCTGGAGAACGCGAAGGTCGGCGAGGCCCCGGCCGCGACCGGCGTGGTCGCGCCCGGCATGGTCGTCACCATCGCCTTCGACGGCGACCCCGACGACACGCTGGACTTCCTGCTCGCCTCCCGTGAGTACGCGAGCTCGGACATCGAGACGTACTCCCCCCAGTCCCCGCTGGGCACCGGCGTCAACGGCAAGAAGATCGGCGAGGACGCCGAGTACGAGCTGCCGAACGGCAAGAAGGCCAAGGTCCGCATCCTGGAGGCCAAGCCTTACCAGGCGTGAGCCGCGCGAGAAGCCCTGGGGAGAGCCCCGGACCCCGCATCGGGTCCGGGGCTCTTCCATTGCCCTGACGGGTGGCTCGGCCGCCCGTCAGGGCAGGCTCAGGCCGTCGCCGAGCGGTACTTGCGGACGGCCAGCGTGCGGAAGAACACGATGATCACCACTGACCAGATCAGCGACGCCCACACCGGGTGCTGCATGGGCCAGGCCGCCGGCACCGGGTAGCCCTCGGGCAGATTGCCGAAGAGCTGCCGGGCCGCCTGCACGGTGGCGCTGAAGGGGTTCCACTCGGCGATGTTGCGCAGGACCATCGGCATGTTGTCGGCCGGCACGAACGCGTTGGAGATGAACGTCAGCGGGAAGAGCCAGATCAGCCCGCCCGAGGTGGCCGCCTCCGGGGTCCGCACCGTCAGCCCGATGAGCGCGCCGATCCAGGAGAAGGCGTAGCCCAGCAGGAGCAGCAGGGCGAAGCCGGCCACGGCCTTGGGGATTCCCTCGTGCGTCCGCCATCCCACGATCACCGCGACGATCGCCAGCACCACCAGCGTCAGGGCGGTCTGGACGAGATCGGCGAGGGTACGGCCCGTGAGCACGGCCCCCCGCGCCATGGGCAGGGAACGGAAGCGGTCGATGAGCCCCTTGTGCATGTCGTCGGCGATGCCGGCCCCCGCGCCGGCCGTGGCGAAGGTGACGGTCTGGGCGAAGATGCCCGCCATCAGGAAGCCGCGGTAGGTCGAGGGGTCGGTGTTGCCGCCGACGGAGATCGAACCGCCGAAGACGTAGCTGAACAGCACCACGAACATGATCGGCTGGATCAGGCCGAAGATGACCATCTCCGGGATGCGGGCCATGCGGATCAGATTGCGTTTGGCGACGACCAGGGAGTCGCGGACGGACTGCCCGATTCCGCCGTGGGCCCTGGGGGCCGCCGTCCGCCCGGCACCGGTGATCGTGCTCATGAGGCCGTCTCCTTCCGCTCCCGGGCCTGCCGGTCCTCCCGGTCCCCCGGTTCCGCTTCGGGTTCCGCTTCGGCCTCGGCGGCGTGGCCGGTGAGGGAGATGAAGACGTCGTCCAGGGTGGGGCGGCGCAGCCCGATGTCGTCGATCTCGATGCCGCGCGCGTCCAGCTCCCTGATGACCTCGGCGAGCAGCTTCGCGCCGCCGGAGACCGGGACGGTGACCATGCGGGTGTGCTCCTCGACCTTGGAGGCGCCCTTGCCGAAGCCGCGCAGGACCTCGTCGGCGAGGGCGATGTGGCCGCGCTCGTGCACGACGACCTCGACGCGCTCGCCGCCCGTACGGGCCTTGAGCTGGTCGGACGTGCCCCGGGCGATCACTTTGCCGTGGTCGACGACGGCGATGTCGTGGGCGAGGTGGTCGGCCTCCTCCAGGTACTGGGTGGTGAGCAGCAAGGTCGTGCCGCCGGCGACCAGTTCCTGGATGACCTCCCACAACTGCTGCCGGTTGCGCGGGTCCAGGCCGGTGGTGGGCTCGTCCATGAACATCACGGGCGGGCTGACGACCAGGGCGGCGGCGAGGTCGAGGCGGCGGCGCATGCCGCCGGAGTAGGTCTTGGCGGTGCGGTCGGCGGCGTCGGTGAGGTGGAAGCGCTCCAGCAGCTCGCCGGCCCGGGCCTTGGCGTCGCGGGCGCTCATCTGGTAGAGCTGGCCGACCATCCGCAGGTTCTCACGCCCCGTCAGATATTCGTCCACGGCGGCGAATTGACCGGACAGGCCGATGTGACGGCGGACCTCGTTGGGTTTCTTCAGGACGTCGATGCCCGCCACGACGGCCGTGCCGCGGTCGGGCTTGATGAGGGTGGTGAGTACGCGTACCGCTGTGGTCTTGCCGGCGCCGTTGGGGCCGAGCAGTCCTAGAACGGTTCCTTCCGGAACGTCGAGATCGACGCCGTCCAGAGCCCTGACATCGCCGAAGGTCTTCACCAGACCTTCGGCAAAAATGGCGCCTGGCATGGAGGTTCTCCCCGTTTGGGTGACGTATTAGAGGATTTTACGTTCGCCGGGCACGTCCCGCCCTGTGAATCAGCCTCCCCGCCGTCGGCCCGTCACCCGGCAGCCCGCGTCGCGCAGGGGGGCTCCGACCTCCGCACAGCGCTCCGCTCCCGTGGCCGCCAGGCGCAGCGACAGGCACCCGTCGGCCGCCGCCAGGCCGTGCCGCAGGGCGTGCCGCAGCAGCGGGTCCACGTCACCGCCCGGCAACACGGCGACCACGGGTCCCTCGAACGAGTCAGGTCTGCTCAGCGGGGCCGCGACGGGGCTCGCGGAACGGGAGGCCGCCGGGGCGGCCCGACGTCACCGCAGGCCAGGGCGCGGCCGGCGGGGCCGAAGGGAGAGAAAGTCCGCGCCGGTCCGGCGGGCGTACTCGCGGACGGCCCGCAGCGTCTCGCCCCCGAGGCGTCCGCGCAGGAGCACCCCCGCCCTCCGCCCCCGGGTCGCGGCGACCTCGGGCAGGGGCGCACCCTCCGGCGTGAGCACCGTGGCGCGCACGCCCGGGAGCGAGGCCGCCGACGCCTCGCACCTCGAAGGCGCGCCGGCGGTTCTCGCACGTGAGGTGGAGGGGGCCCGACCGGCCGGGTCAGGTACCGGCTGCCCGCCGGCGCGGTCACGCGGGAACCCCCCGAGAGGATTTTCCGGGCGTCGCACACGTCGCCGAGGGAGACCCGTAAGGGCGGCTTCGCCACCCCCGGCGGCCCGCTCCGGCACTCCCCTCGCGCGCGGTGCGGCGGGGGCCGTGGACGCGCCGTGCGGGGGTGGCACCCCGGGACCGCCGCGGTCGCCAACTCGTGCAGCGATGTTGCCAGTCTCGCAGTTTCGTCCTCGCGACGACCGCCACAGGACGTGCACAAACACGCATACCGGTACGACCCGAAAAAGGCATACCGTGCGGTTTGCCCGGCACTCGTACAGCCGCCCGCCGGGCCGCGTACTCTGTCCCCCAATCCACAGCGATTCCCTGCCCGCCGCACGAAGTGAGCCCCAGGCCATGCCCATCCCTTCGGACATGACGACCGACCTCGCCCCAGGCGTCCTCGACGCCCTCCAGCACCAGGTGGCCGTCTTCGCCCGCCGCGCCGAACAGACCCGGCTCGGCGGTGTAGGCCAGGTCCGCAATTCCATGGACCGCGCCGCGTATCTGCTGCTCAACCGCCTCGACCAGGAAGGCCCGATGGGCGTCAAGGCGCTCGCCGCGGGCATGGGCATCGACTCCTCGACCGTCACCCGCCAGGTGGCGCCGCTGGTCGACACCGGCCTCGTCAAGCGCACTTCGCACCCCGAGGACGGCCGCGCCGTCGTCCTTCAGCTCTCCCCGCGCGGCAAGGGCCGCCTGGAGGAGGTACGCGCCTCACGGCGCGAGCTGATGGCCCTGGTGACGGAGGGCTGGACCGAGGACGAGCGGGATGCCTTCTGCACCCTGCTCACCCGCTTCAACTCCGCCCTCTCCGACGTCCACAACGCCCTCCCCCCGGTGGCGCCGACCTCATGATCCGGCGCCCGGCGCTCTCCGGTCGGTGTGCGACGCTGACGCCCCCGCGCACGGGGCGTCAGCGTCGCGAAGTCACCGCTGACGCGGTGTGAAGCTGCCGCGGTGTGAAGCCGGCGCTCAGCCCAGCGCCGTCGTGAGGTCGGCGAGCAGGTCGTCCGCCGACTCGATGCCGACCGAGGCCCGCACCAGGTCCGCCGGGACCTCCAGGGCGGAGCCGGCCACCGAGGCGTGCGTCATCCGGCCCGGGTGCTCGATCAGCGACTCGACGCCGCCGAGGGACTCGCCGAGGGTGAAGATCTTCGTGCGGTTGCAGACCTCGACCGCCGCCTCCTCGCCGCCCGCGACCCGGAAGGACACCATGCCGCCGAAGGCGCGCATCTGCTTGGCCGCGACCTCGTGCAGCGGGTGCTCGGGCAGGCCCGGGTAGTAGACCTGCGTCACCTTCGGGTGCGCGACCAGCAGCTCCACCACGCGCTCGGCGTTGGCGGTGTGGCGGTCCATGCGCACGGCCAGGGTCTTGATGCCGCGCATCGTCAGCCAGGAGTCGAACGGGCCGGCCACGGCGCCCATGGCGTTCTGGTGGTAGGCCAGCTCCTCGCCGAGAGCGGCGTCGGCGGTGATCAGCGCGCCGCCGACGACGTCGGAGTGGCCGCCCATGTACTTGGTGGTGGAGTGGACGACGACGTCAGCGCCCAGTGCCAGCGGCTGCTGGAGGTAGGGGCTGGCGAAGGTGTTGTCCACGACCAGCTTGGCGCCGGCCTCGTGGGCGACGCCGGCGACGGCCGCGATGTCGGTGATGCCGAGCAGCGGGTTGGAGGGGGTCTCGACCCAGACGACCTTGGTCTCCGGCCGGATGGCGGCGCGCACGGCCTCCGGGCTGGAGCTGTCGGCGACCGACCACTCGACGCCCCAGCGGCTGACGACCTTGGCGAAGAGACGGAACGTTCCGCCGTAGGCGTCGTTCGGGATGACCACGTGGTCGCCCGGCGAGAGGAGCGTCCGCAGCAGGCAGTCCTCGGCCGCCAGGCCCGAGGCGAAGGCCAGGCCCCGGCTGCCGCCCTCCAGCGCCGCCAGGTTCTCCTCCAGCGCGGTGCGCGTGGGGTTGGCGCTGCGGCTGTACTCGTAGCCGCCGCGCAGGCCACCGACGCCGTCCTGCTTGTAGGTGGAGACTTGGTAGATGGGCGGGACGACGGCCCCGGTCAGCGGGTCCGGCTCCTGTCCGGCGTGGATGGCGAGGGTTTCGAATGCATGCTGGTCGCTCATTTCCCCGAGGGTAGTACCCGGATTACCGGAACACTCCTGTTCACTTGTAACCGGCGGATGAACGATCCGCCGGGTTGCGGCGTTGTCCCCATCGTCAGCCCCTGTTTTTCCTCCCCCCATCCCCGTCAGGACGCGTCATGGAGTTTCTGTTCATCCTGCTCGCCATCGTCATCGTCTGCGGGGTCCTGATCGGCCCGGCGATGCGCCGCCGGCGCGGCGGGCCGGATGCCGTAGGGGGCCACCGGGCGGCCGTCGACCCGACGGGCGCGTACGGCTTCGTCCCGGCCGAGCAGCTCGACGTCCGGCTGCCCGGCCCCGACGAGGAGCTGCTGGCCGCCGTCGAGGAGGCGCGGCGCACCCAGGACTGGAAGCCCGCCTCCGAGCTCCTGGCCCGCACGGACGCCACGGCCGCGCCCGAGCTGCGCTGGCAGCGGGTGCAGACGCTGGCGGGCGCGGCGGCCCAGGAGCTGGCCACGGCACCCGGCACGGGCGGCATGTGGCTGCGCCACTGGCGGGTCGTGGCGCCCAAGGACGCGGGGGGCGCGGCCGTGCAGGCCGAGTTCCTGGTGCAGCAGGCCATGCGCGACCCGTCCTCGCAGGACTACCGGATGATCCTGGAGGAGGCCCGCACGGTCTGCGGCGAGGCGGCGCTGCTCGCCCCGGGCGACCCGACGCCGTACATCGTCCAGCTGGGCGTCGCGCGGGGGCTCGGCGCGAGCGAGGCGGAGTTCCAGTCGCTGTGGGAGACGGTCGTGGGGCGCGCCCCGCACCACATGGGCGCGCACCTGAGCGCCCTGCGCTACTGGAGCGCGAAGTGGCACGGCTCCCGGGAGAAGGCCGACGCCTTCGCCCGGCGCGCGGCGGCCTCGGCCCCGCAGGGCAGCCTGCTGCCGGCCCTGCCGCTCTTCGCCGTCCACGACCACCTGCCGGACATCGTGAGCAGCGAGGTGTACCGGGGCGAGGTGATCTCGCAGGCCGTCGAGGCCGCGCAGTTCGCGGTCGCCCACGCGCCGGCCGGGCACCCCGTGCTGCCGCACGTGCGGCACCTGCTGCTGTGGTTCCTGGTGAACGCCCGCCGCTACCCGGAGGCCCTGGAGCAGGTGCGGGCGGTCGACGGGCACATCGGCGCCCTGCCGTGGTCGTACGAGGAGGACCCGGTGGCCGCGTACGCGGCCTACCGGGCCATGGCGGTGGCGGGCTGGGAGCAGGGGAGCCGGAGCTGACCGGGAATCCGCGCCCGGCGCCGGACGTTGTCACGAGCGTCGCCCCGAGCTTTTGGAGCAGTCGCATGCCCTTCCCGTCCTTCCTGAGCCGCGAGCCCCGCCTGCCCTCCGCCGAGGAGGCCCTCAAGGGCCGCCCGGCCCCGGAATTCACCCTTCCCGAGCGCCACACGGTCCTGGGCACCCCGCTGGCCGGCCCCTACCCCGACGGCCTGGCAGTGGCGGACTTCGGCCTGGGCTGCTTCTGGGGCGCCGAGCGCAAGTTCTGGCAGGTCCCGGGCGTGTGGACGACCCTGGTCGGCTACCAGGGCGGCCACACGCCGAACCCGGCGTACGAGGAGGTGTGCAGCGGCCTCACGGGCCACACGGAGGCGGTCCGCGTGGTCTACGACCCGGCGCGCGTCTCCTTCGCAGCGCTCCTGAAGGTCTTCTGGGAGTCCCACGACCCCACGCAGGGCTTCCGCCAGGGCAACGACCGGGGCACCCAGTACCGCTCCGCGATCTACACGCACACGCCGGCGCAGCAGTCGGAGGCGGAGTCGTCCCGCGAGGCGTACCAGTCAGTCCTGACGGCGTCGGGCTACGCGCCCATCACCACGGAAATCCTCCCGGCGGGCCCCTTCTACCCGGCGGAACCGGCGCACCAGCAGTACCTCGACAAGAACCCGTCGGGGTACTGCGGGATCGGGGGGACGGGCGTCTCGTGCCCGATCGGGGTGGCGAAGGCGCCGTCGCCGGAGGCGTGAGCGCGGGCGCGCACCAGGCGCCGGGGGCCGGGGTGGTCTCCGGGGGTCCGTCACTCGTTCGAGCGTCGGCACCCTCTTACGCTCGGTACGCTGACCGGGAGGGATCACCATTGCGCCCATGGGAGAATCGATGACCACCTCGGCAGACGGGCCGCCCCTCATTCCGCAGCCGCCCGCCACCGTGACCGCGCTTCGCCAGGCGGTCGCCCAGATTTCTCCGGGCGCGCTGCCCGCGTTCACTCGCGAACTCGACCAGGCAGCCGACCAAGCCCGCCAAGGGTCGGATCTCGCCCCCCTCCAGCGGTTCATCATCCAATGGGCCGTTCACGTCCACATCCAGCGACAGCAGGATGTCGCGCGGGAGCTGCGGCACTGGGAAGACGTCGCCGAGTCGGGCGACACCCGGCAGGTTCGTCGCGCGGCGTCTGCGATCGGACGGATTCTCGATGAGGCGCACGAGGCCCTCGGCCTGACTCAGCGGTGAGCACCTCTTGGCGCTGGGAGTACGACCCAGATCACGCACATGTGGCGGGCGGGGTTCCTGATCACGTGGTGGCGGAAGTGGAACGCCTGGCCGGACAACTCGTCGAGTTGGCGGCCACAGGTGTCGACATAGCTGACTTCGGCAGCGGCCCACGACCGGGCGGCCTGCGCCGGATGAATGCGGCAGAGGGTTGGTTCTATTTTCTCGTCGCCCCCAGGCGCAGCCTCATCGTTGTCGTGCGCATCGTCCCTCCTTTCCACGCCCTTTAGAGCGTCCGGACCAGCTCATCGCCGCACAGCCGCGGCATCGGTGCGGCGCTGCGGCTCGAAATGTGGGGCGCTCCGCCGGACTTCGCGACGGGGACGCCCGGTCCGCAGTGGAGTTCCCCGAGCCGCGGGCCCTCACCGCCCCCGCAGCACCGCCGCGTCCGCCGCCTCCTCGCCGCGTGCCCAGCCCTCGGCGTCGCGGCCCTTGAGGCGGTGGGCGGTCGTGGTGGGGAAGAGGCGGTCGGCGGACTCGCCGACCGCCACGTCCCGGGCCGCCAGCACCGGCAGGACCTCGGCCCGGCCCGCGTCCGCCACGGCCGTCTCCGCCGCCTCCGTCAGGCGGTCGCGGATGCGGGCGGCGTAGGCGATGAGGAAGGACTGGCGGAAGTCCCGGGTGCGGCGGGCGCGGCCGCGGGCGTGGTGGTCGTCGCCGGCGCGGCGCATCGCGGCGGTGGCCTGGACGAGGAGGGAGGTGTACATCAGCTCGACCAGTTCCAGGTCCGCCTCGAAGCCGACGACGGTGGAGAAGTCGAAGTCGCCCGACCACACCGCCCGGCAGTGGTTGGCGTCCGCCACCGCGTCCAGCAGGAGGGCCTTCGCGGACTCGTACGGGCCCTCGACGCCGATCCGGCAGGTCGCGGGGCCGTCCACGGGCCCCTCCGCGTGGGCCGCGAGCAGCGCCTCGTCCATGGAGTGCCGGGCCATGAGCTCCTGGGCCTTCGCGGACAGCGCCTCCGCCTCCTCCGCGAACTCCGTCGACTCCGCCTTCGCCAGCAGGGCCCTGATGCGGGCGAGCATCCGGGGCGGGACGGCGGTGCCCGGCCGGGCGTGGGGGCGCGCGGCCCCGGGCAGGGGGCCGGCGACCCCGATCCGCGGCAGCCCGCCGATCAGCCGGAGGGCGCCGAGCGCGCACGCGGCCGTCTCGAAGCGGCTCAGGCGCTCGCGCCCGGCGAGCGCGTCGAGGAAGGTGTCGTCGGACTCCCACCACACCCGGGCGTCCAGCTCGGCCAGCTGGGCCGTCCAGCGGGCGCCGAGGGTGGCGGGGGCGTAGCGGCGGGCCTCGGCCGCGACGGCGTCTACGGCGAACCGGGTCTCGGGCGCGGCGAGGTCCCGCCGGACGAGGCGGATGACGTCGGCGGGCTGCCAGCCGCCCTCCCAGGCCGCGCGCACGGTCCGCTCGGCGGCCCGGAGCAGGGCGCGGCTCACGGCTTCGGGGCCCGCGGGGGCGGCGGTCAGGGTGGAGGCGGCGGCGTAGAGCGCGTCGTCCAGGTCGTCCCCGTGCCGGCCGCGCAGGCCGGCCAGCGCCGTCTCGACGGCTGCCAGGAGCTCGGTCTCCTCGGGCCGCTCCTGCTGCCGCTTGCTGCGCTTGGCCACGGGGCTCTCTTCCGTCGGGGTGGGGGGCGGCGGAGTCCGGTCGGGCTTCTGGTCAGGCGCCTGATCGGGTGTCCGTCCCTCCCATTGTCCCGGAGGGCCCCGGTGTCCCGGACGGCCCCGGTGTCCCGGAGGGCCCCGGTGTCACTCGGAAGGGATCAGAAGGCAGGCGCAGCTGGTACACCCCGACCGACCGTTCCGGGCGATAGCCGAGCAGCTTGTTGACGGCGCGCATCGGTCCGTTGTCGTCGGCGACGGTGGTGACGATCTCCCGTACCGCGGGCCACCGCTCCCTGAGCAGCTCCAGCATCCGGGCCTTGACCGTGTGGCCCAGGCGGAGGCCGCGGTGGGCCGGGGAGACGGCGGTGTCGTACTGCCGGGCCCGTATGCCGTCCGGGGAGCGCAGCACCACCTCGGTGTAGGCGGCGAAGGTGCCGTCCGGGGCGAGGGCGGCGACGGTGAGGATCTCTCCGCCGCGGGCGCCGACGGAGCTCTGGAGGGCGGTGACGCGCTCGGCGTCCCACCGGTCGGGCCCGCCCTCGATCTCGCCGAGGGGCATGTCCGCCATGGCTCCTTCGCGGACGACCGCGAAGGGGCCGGCGTGGGCGGCGGGGACGGTGCCGGTCCATTCGGCGAAGCGGTAGCCGTCGGGCAGGCGGGGCTCGGCGCTCTCGTCGGCCACCCGCTGGACGTAGCGGACGAGCGGCAGCGCGCAGGTGAAGCCGAGGGCCCCGGCGAAGTGCTCGCCCTCTCCCCCGGTCTCGATCTCCGCGCTCACCGAGGTCCGCCGCTCTTCGGCGAGGACGCCCCGCAGCTCCCGCCACAGCCGGGTGCCGAGGCCGCGGCGGCGCAGCCCGGGGCGGACGGCGAGCTGCTCGACGGCGGCCGCCGTGCGCCGCGGCCCGTCGTCGAAGAGCCGCAGGGAGGCGACGGCCGCGTAGCCGCGGGCGCTGTCGGGGTGCGGTACCGCCAGCCGTACGCACCGGCTGTGCGGGGTGGGCACGGTGAGCTCGCCCGCGGTCTCGACGCGGCCGGGCGGGGGGATGGCGGGGGTGTCGTGTGCGTGCGCGTCGGTGACGACGGCGTGCCAGGCGTCGATCTCGGCCTCGGTGGGGCGCGCGCTCAGTCGCAGCAGATCGCTCATCCTGCGGACGGTACGTCCTGTCGCCCGGCCTGTCCTGCGGTTTTACGGGCGTGATCATGGTGCGGCGCCCGGGGGCCTCTTGGTGACCGCTCGGGGGCGCCGCGGGGCGTGGAACCGTAAAAAAACCGCCGGGTGGCGGCCCGCACTCACGGTGCGGGCCGCCACCCGGCGGACGGGATCGGCCGGGGGCCGGGTCAGGCGCCGATGGCGCTGCCCGCGACCCAGGCGTTCCAGTCCATGTTCCAGCCGTTGAGGCCGTTCTCCGGAGCGATGGTCTTGTCGTTGGAGTTCTTCACCTCGACGACGTCACCGAGCTGGGAGTTGCTGAAGAACCAGGAGCCGGACGTGGAGGTGTCGTCCGCGCCCTGCTTGTCCTCCAGGCCGATGCAGCCGTGGCTGGTGTTGGCGGTGCCGAAGATGCCGCCGCCCCAGTAGTTGCCGTGGATGAAGGTGCCCGACGTGGACAGGCGCATCGCGTGCGGCACGTCCTTGATGTCGTACTCGCCCTTGCCGTCGCCCTTGGTGAAGCCGACGGTCGAGCCGTCCATCCGGGTCTCCTTGAACTTCTCGGAGATCACCATCTTGCCGTTGTACGTCGGGTTCTCGGGGCTGCCGGCGGAGATCGGGATGGTCTTGATCTCCTTGCCGTCCCGCACGACCGTCATCTTGTGGGTCTTGACGTCGACCGTGGAGACCTGGGCGTGGCCGATCTTGAAGGAGACCGTCTTCTTCTGGACTCCCTTGACGCCCGGGGCACCCTCGACACCGTCGAGGGCGAGCTTCATGGTGACGTCGGAGTTGGCCTTCCAGTAGTCCTGGGGGCGGAAGTCGATGCGCTGGCTGTTGAACCAGTGACCGACGACCTTCTGGCCGCTGCTGGAGCTGACCGAGATCGCCGACTGGACGGCCTTGCGGTCCTTGATCGGCTTGTCGAAGTTGATCGACACGGGCATGCCGACACCGACGGTCGAGCCGTCCTCCGGGGTGAAGGAGCCGATGAAGCTGTTGGTGGGCGAGACGGTGGCGAACGAGGAGTTCTCCGTCGCCTTGCGGCCCTCGGCGTCCTTGGCCTCGGCGACGACCTTGTACTTGGTCGACCGCTCCAGCTGCTTGGCGGGCTTCCAGGACTTCTTGTCGGGCGATATCGTCCCCTCGACGGGGGTGCCCTTGTCCGTCGTCATCTTGACGCTCGTGAGCTCGCCGTCACTGACGGTGACCTTGGCGGCGTCGGTGGTGATCCCGGCGTTGGCCGAGCCGTCCTTCTGCGCGATCTTGATCTGCGCCTTGGAGGCTTCCTTGGCCGCGGCGGCGTCGACCTTGTTCTGGGCCTTGCCGCTGCCGGAGCCGCTCTTGCCGCCGTCGTCATCGCCACCGCCGCAGGCTGCGAGGGTCAGCACACCACCGAGCACAGCGGCCGCGGCCACCAGGCCCTTGCGGCGCTTGCCGTCCGTCATCACACGCTTCTCCATTGCTCCTGGACCCCGAAATCCCCGAGCCGAATCGTGGGGCAACACGCATCCCGGCTTCTGCTTGAGGAACGCCTGCACCGTTTCGTCCGTTCCACTCGTCAGGAAAGTGTGGGGAAGACCACGCCAGTAAAGCCCCTTCGGGGGCCGACATGGTAGTCGGGGCTCGGGTGTAGGCGAGGTATCCATGATGCTCGCGGGGCGGTTGTGGTTGCCAGGGTCGTGATGCCCTTGACATTCCGGCGACTTCTGCCGAGCCTGCCCCGCGCCGGTCGGCCGGCGCGGGGAGTTCCGCGTGCCCTCCCGGCTTCCCCGCGGCCCGCCGGTATTACTAACATCGGGTCAGCCCGGGGACCCGCGGAAGCGCCGCACCCCCAATCCCCGGCGCTTCGAGGGGGATTCGTTTCCGTGACCGCACGCCGTCCGCTCCTGACCGCCGTCGCCACCGGCTCACTGCTGTGTGCGGTGTGGTTCGTCCCCACCGCGAACGCCACGCCCGAGCACCCCGGGGCCGCGCGGGCGGCCACGAGCGCCGGGAAGGCGCCCGCGGACACCGGAAGCGCCACTGCCGCCCGGGAGTTGTCCCTCGCCGATTCGGGCAGCGCGGACACCACCCCGTACGTCTTCGGGGGCATCGCCTTCCTCGCGGCGGGCGGCGCGCTCGTCACGGCGGCCGCGCGCAGGTCGCGCACGCAGGCCCGCTGACAGCCGCCCCCCTCCAACGCTTTACGGGCCCTTTGCGAACCGCTGGGCTGCGGTTTGCCAAGGGCCCGTCGTCGGCGTCCCGCGAACGAGTTACGCGAGCGGGCCGGTCACCGGCTCGACGGCCTCGATCAGCTTGCCGTCGCGGACGAACGCCTCGGCCGCCGCCAGGTCGGGGGCGAGGAAGCGGTCCTCCCCGGGGCCTTCGATGCCCGCGGCGCGGACGGCCCGCAGCACCTCGCGGGTGGCCGGGGCGGCCGTCAGCCCGGTGCGCAGCTCGATCGCGCGGGTCGCGGCGAAGAGCTCCACGGCGATGACGCGCGTGAGCGCCCCGACGGCCGTCCGCAGCTTGCGCGCCGCCGACCAGCCCATGGAGACGTGGTCCTCCTGCATGGCGGAGGAGGGGATCGAGTCCACGGACGCGGGCACGGCGAGCCGCTTCATCTCGCTGACCAGGGCGGCCTGCGTGTACTGGGCGATCATCAGGCCGGAGTCGACGCCCGGGTCCCCCGCGAGGAACGGCGGCAGGCCGTGCGAGCGGTTCTTGTCCAGCAGCCGGTCGGTGCGGCGCTCGGCGATGGAGGCGAGGTCCGCGGCGGCGATGGCGAGGAAGTCCAGGACGTAGGCGACCGGAGCGCCGTGGAAGTTGCCGTTGGACTCCACCCGGCCGTCGGGCAGCACCACGGGGTTGTCGACGGCGGCGGCCAGCTCGCGGTCCGCGACCAGGCGGGCGTGCGCGAGGGTGTCCCGGCCGGCCCCGGCGACCTGCGGGGCGCAGCGGATCGAGTACGCGTCCTGCACGCGCGGCGCGTCGTCCTGGTGATGGCCGGTCAGCCCCGAACCGGCCAGGACGCGCAGCATGTTCGCGGCACTGGACCCCTGGCCGGGGTGCGGGCGGATGGTGTGCAGCTCGGGCGCGAGGACCTTCTCGGAGCCGAGCAGGGCCTCCAGGGAGAGCGCGGCCGTGATGTCGGCGGAGGTGATCAGGCGGGCGAGGTCCGCACAGGCCATGACCAGCATGCCGAGCATGCCGTCGGTGCCGTTGAGGAGCGCGAGCCCCTCCTTCTCCCGCAGCTCGACCGGTGCGATGCCGTGCGCGGCGAGCAGCTCGCCGGCCGGGCGCAGCGCGCCGTCGGGGCCCTCCGCCTCGCCCTCGCCCATGAGGGTGAGCGCGCAGTGGGAGAGCGGCGCGAGGTCGCCGGAGCAGCCGAGGGAGCCGTACTCGTGCACGACGGGGGTGATGCCGGCGTTGAGGACGGCGGCCATGGTCTCGACCACGAGGGGGCGGACGCCCGTGCGCCCCGAGGCGAGGGTCTTGAGCCGCAGGAACATCAGCGCCCGGACGACCTCGCGCTCCACGCGCGGGCCCATGCCGGCGGCGTGCGAGCGCACGATGTTGCGCTGGAGCTGGGCGCGCAGGTCGGGGCTGATGTGGCGGACGGCGAGGGCACCGAAGCCGGTGGAGACGCCGTAGACGGGGTCGGGCTTGGCGGCGAGGTCGTCGATGACCTGACGCGAGGCGGCGACGGCCGCCAGCGCTTCGTCCGACACGACGACGCGCGCACCGTCGCGCGCCACGGCGATCACATCTTCCGCGGTCGTCCCGGCCGTCCCCACCACCACAGTGTGCATATCCATATTCAGGCACCCTAGAGACTGAATCGCTACCTGTCACTAGGTGACCTGCCTCGGCGTTCGCACGCCGGCGGGTGGAGGGGTGGACCCGGACCCACCGGACGATCTCGCCGCAGAAGAGCCCCGGGGACGCCGCGCCCCGAAAGGGGCACGGGGAACCGCGCGACCAGCCGCGACGCGCCCGCGGAGCAGCCGAGACGCCGCAGACCGAAGCCCCCGGATCGAGTCCACCGCACGGCCGCAGGCCGCCGCACGCCCTTACGGCCGCCGCCCCCGGAATCGCCGCCGTTCCGTCGTGGCCGCCGGCGGCGCCTGGTCGGCGAGTTGGACGACCGGGTCCCGGCGGCCCCCGTCGCGCCCCGCGACCACCGGCTGCGCCGCGCGCGCCGCTTTCGCCCGGTACTGCGCGGCGTCCGCGAGGCGGAACAGGCGGCGGGCGGAGCCCACCGTGCCGATCGGGTCGCCCGTGGACGCCACCCCGCAGGCGACGCCCTCGCCGAGCTCCAACTCCAGCGCCCGGCGGCAGAGTTCGCCGGCGACCCGGACCACCTCGTCAGCCGGCGGACCGACCGTCAGCAGGCAGAACTCGTCGCCGCCCAGCCGTGCGGCCAGCGTCCCCGGCAGCATCGCCCCGCACAGGGACAGCACCGAACCGAACCGCTCCAGCAGCCGGTCCCCCACCGCATGGCCGAGGGTGTCGTTGACCCGCTTGAGGCCGTTGAGGTCGCAGACCACCAGGCTGACGACCACGCCCTCCACCACGTGCCGCTCCACGGCCTCGTCCAGGCGGGCGTCGACGGCCCGGCGGTTGCCGAGGCCGGTGAGGGGGTCGGTGAAGGCGAGGCGGCGGACCTCCTCCAGCCGCTCGGTCTGGGCGATCCCGGCCGCCGCCACGGCCGCGAGAACGGTCGCGAAGTCCGCGTCCGCCCGGCCGAAGGCGGGCGCCCCGGGCGGCCGGGCCACGTACAGCTCACCCCAGGCCCGCCCGTGCAGCACGATCGGCGCGACCACGCAGCAGCCCCGGCCGCGCCGCCGCAGCGCGTCCACGCGCTGCCGGCGGTAGGCGTCCCGGCGGCCGCCCGGCCCTTCGTCCGGCTCGGCCGCGCTCTCCACCCACGCCCGGGGTTCGGCGCCGCCGCCGGCCCACTCCTCGTGCAGGAACCCGGCGATCTCGGGGAAGTCGTGGACCGCGTACGACTCGTCGGCCGGGTAGCGCTCCTCGTCCTCGGCGAGCTCGCCGGTGTTGGCGAGCACCCGCAGCCGGCCGTGCTCCCGCTCCCACGCCGAGATCGCGGCGAAGCTGCCCCCCAGCGCGCGCATGGCCCGCTCCGCCGCCGCGCCCACGGACTCCAGCGGGGACTGCGCCGCCGCCATCGCCTGCGCGAGCTCCACGACGGCGGTCAGCCGACCGTCACACTCCCCGCTGTCCGTCACTCGCGAGCCTCACATTCCGTTCCGGGCGCAGGTCCTGCACTCCAGCGTAAGAATGTCGGGCTCATTCCGCTTTACATGGCCTGTGCACCACTTATACATCGCCGCGGCAGCCCCGCGGCGGGCGCGTCACTCGCCGGGCCAGTCCGGCGTCCGCTTCTCGTTGAAGGCGGCCACGCCCTCCGCGCGGTCCCCGGAGAAGGCCACCGAGCGCCACGCGGCGTCCTCGACCTCCAGCCCGGCCCGCAGATCCAGTCCGTGCCCGAGCCGCAGGGCGCGCTTGGCGGCGCGCAGCCCGACGGGCGAGTTCGCCGCTATCCGGGCGGCCAGGGCCAGCGCCGCGCCGCGGTCCTCGCCCTGCTCGACGAGCTCGTCGACCAGGCCCAGCTCCCGCGCTTCCCCGGCGGGCACCCGCCGCGCCGTGAAGATCAGCTCGGCGGCCCGCGCGGCCCCCACCCGGCGCGGCAGCAGCTGGGTGCCCCCGCCGCCGGGGATCACCCCGACCGATACCTCGGGCAGGCCCACCACGGCCGTGGTGTCCGCGACGATCACGTCGCAGGACAGCGCCAGCTCGAACCCGCCGCCCAGCGCGAAGCCGTGCACGGCCGCGACGGTGGGCTGGGGCAGCTCCAGCACGCCGGTGTAGGCGGCGCGGGCGGTGGGGCGCTGCTTCCCGAGCTCGGCGTCGGTGAAGGAGTTGCGCTCCTTGAGGTCCGCGCCGACGCAGAAGGCGCGCTCGTGGGTGGAGGTGAGCACGACGGCCCGGACGGAGGGGTCGGCGGCGAGGGCCGCGGTGGCCTCCGCGATCCGGCGGCCCATCTCCGTCGAGACGGCGTTCATGGCCTTCGGCCGGTCCAGTACGAGCTCGGCGACGTGCCCGTGGCGGCGGACGGCGACCCATTCCCCAAAGCGGTGCTCACTCATGCGATGACCTCCCGGTGACGCGTGTCAACGACGCGTGTTAACGACCGTGAACCTGCGCGACGGATCATCGCACCGCGAAGGTCCGCCCTCAATGCCGTTCCCGAACCGCCCGCGCCGGGCCTCAGGTGTTCCTGCGGGTCAGCAGCCAGGGTTCGACCACGCCCAGCCCGCGCACCGGCCGCTGCCACATCGGCTGGAGCGCGAACCGGTACGTCACCGTGTGCTCGCCGGAGGCCGACGCCGAGGCGGCGGCCTCCGCCTCCGACTTCGGGGCGTCGCCGCTGCGCGCCAGCTCCTCGGCGAAGGCGCTGTCGACCAGGACCGCGTCCTTGGGCGCTATCGACGTCAGCCGGGAGGCCAGGTTCACCGTCGTGCCGAAGACATCGCCCATCCGGGTCGTGACCGTCCCGAAGGCGATGCCGACCCGCAGCTCCGGCATCGTCTCGTCGTGGGTCATCGTCTCGATCAGGCGCAGCCCGATCTCGGCGGCCGTGCCGGCGTCGTCCGCCGCGTACAGCACCTCGTCGCCCAGCGTCTTGATCAGCCGGCCGCCGTGCGCCGCCACCAGGTCGGCCGCGGTCGTCTCGAACGCCTCGACGAGCTCGCCGAGCTCCTCCTCCTCCAGACGGCGCGTCAGGCGGGTGAAGCCCACCAGGTCCGCGAAGCCGACGGCCAGCCGGCGGTCGACCATCTCCGCGTCGTCCTGCGCCTGGACGACGCGGCCGGTGGCGGCGGCGAGCTGCCGCCGCCAGACGTAGATGAGGAACTCCTCCAGCTCCGGCAGCAGCAGCTCGATCAGCGGGTAGGTGATCTCCGTCCGGGTCATCCCCGGCTCCTGGGGCTCGGTCAGGCCCTCCAGGAAGGAGTCGATCTGCCAGTCGGCGAGCCGGGCCGTGGTCTGCCCGGTGGAGCGGGCGACCTGAACGGCCATCGGCTCGCTGAGCAGCCCGGCCTCGACGAGACCGGCGAGCCGCCGCAGGGCCAGGACGTCCGCCTCGGTCAGCGCCCGGGCCTGGCCGATGTCGGCGAAGCCCATGGCCCGCCAGAAGCGGGAGGCCAGGTCCATGGAGACGCCGGCCGCCCGGGCGGCCTGGAAGGGGGTGTAGCGACGCTCGGCACCGATGATCAGCGCTTCCAGCCGCAGGGCGATCGGGTCGCCCCCCTCGTCGCCGAAGTCGTCGTCGATGCCCTTGGCGGCGTCCCCCTTGGCGGCGTCGCGGCCGGGGCTCTTGCCGCCGTCGCGGGCGCCGCCGTGAGCGGGCTCCCCGGCGGCCTCGCGCGCAGCACCGTCGTCCCCCGCGGCCCGAGCGTCACGGGAGGTTCCCCCTTCGTCGGCGGTCACCGCCCGCCCCCTGTCCGATCCGTGCGCACTGCCCTGCCGATCACTGCTCGCTTAGATTCTGGGCACAACGATACGACAGGTGTGCCGTAGCTCACTCTTCCGACGGCGCCGGGCGCAGATGGACGATGTCGCCGGCGCCCACCGGCTGCTGCACCCCTTCCGCCGTCGCCAGCACCAGCCGGCCGTCCCCGTCGACGGCCACCGCCTCCCCGACCAGCGCCCGGTCGCCGGGCAGTTCGGCCCGCACGGTCCGGCCGAGGGTGGCGCACCCGGCCGCGTACGCCTCCTGGAGGCGGCACCGCCCCGGGTCGCCCCCGGCGTTCCGCCACTCCGTGTACCACTCCTCCAGGGAGCGGAGCACGGCCCGCAGCAGCGGGTCGCGGTCGGTCACCGCGGCGCCGGCGAGGGCGAGGGAGCCGGCGGTGGGCACCGGGAGCTCGTCCGCGCGGAGCGAGACGTTCAGGCCGATGCCCAGGACGACGTCGTCGCCGGAGCGCTCGGCGAGGATCCCGCCGGCCTTCCGCTCGGCGCCGTCGACGGTCACCAGCAGGTCGTTGGGCCACTTCAGGGCGGTGTCCACGCCGGCCGCCCGGGACAGCGCGCTCGCGGTGGCCACGCCGGCGAGCAGCGGCAGCCAGCCCCAGCGCTCGGCGGGCACCCCGGCGCCGGGAGTGAGCCGCACGGAGAAGAAGAGGCCGGAGCGCGGCGGCGCGGACCAGGTGCGGTCCAGCCGCCCGCGCCCGGCGGACTGCTCCTCGGCGACGAGCACGGCGCCCTCGCCGGCGCCGGAGGCGACCAGGTCGGAGTTGGTGGAGCCGGTCGCCGCGACCACGTCCACGGAGGTCCACAGGCCGCCGGGCCGCAGCAGCCCGCGCCGCAGGGCGGTGACGTTCAGGGGCGGGCGGTCGAGGTCGGACCAGCGGCCGTCGGGGGTGTCGGAGGGCGTCATGACAGCCACCATAGGTGCCGCGCGGAAACGGCGGCGGGCACGCGGGCAGGCGGGGAAGGCGCGGGAAAGAGGCCCAGCATAGGCAGGGGAATCCGGGGGAACCGAGGCAAAAAGGTGTGGCCAACGCCGCACTGCCGCAGCGCATCGCCGCGGATACGCTACGAACCGGTAACCGAGTCAGCCCATCCCTCAGGACGAGCAGGAGCCGCATCCCGTGTCCGAGCCGGAATACGACATCCACACCACCGCGGGCAAGCTCGCGGACCTGCAGCGCCGCATCGAGGAGGCGACCCACGCAGGTTCCGCCCGGGCGGTGGAGAAGCAGCACGCGAAGGGCAAGTTGACGGCCCGCGAACGCATCGAATTGCTGCTCGACGAGGGCTCGTTCGTCGAACTCGACGAGTTCGCCCGGCACCGCTCGACCAACTTCGGCATCGAGAAGAACCGGCCGTACGGGGACGGCGTCGTCACCGGGTACGGCACGGTCGACGGCCGGACGGTCTGCGTCTACTCGCAGGACTTCACGATCTTCGGTGGCTCGCTCGGCGAGGTCTACGGCGAGAAGATCGTCAAGGTCATGGACTTCGCGCTGAAGAACGGCTGCCCGGTGGTGGGCATCAACGACGGCGGTGGCGCCCGCATCCAGGAGGGCGTGGTCGCCCTCGGCCTGTTCGCCGAGATCTTCCGCCGCAACGTGCACGCCTCCGGGGTGATCCCGCAGATCTCCCTGATCGTGGGCCCGTGCGCGGGCGGCGCGGTCTACTCCCCCGCGATCACCGACTTCACGGTGATGGTCGACCAGACCTCGCACATGTTCATCACCGGCCCGGACGTCATCAAGACGGTCACCGGCGAGGACGTGGGCTTCGAGGAGCTGGGCGGCGCCCGGACGCACAACACCACCTCGGGCGTGGCGCACCACATGTCGGGGGACGAGAAGGACGCCATCGAATACGTCAAGGCGCTGCTGTCCTACCTCCCCTCCAACAACCTCTCCGAGCCTCCGGCCTACCCGGAGGACGCGGACCTGGAGCTGTCGGAGACCGACCGCGAGCTCGACACGCTCATCCCGGACTCCGCGAACCAGCCCTACGACATGCACACCGCCATCGAGCACGTGCTGGACGACGGCGAGTTCCTGGAGACCCAGGCCCTGTTCGCCCCGAACATGATCACCGGCTTCGGCCGGGTCGAGGGCCGGCCGGTCGGCATCGTCGCCAACCAGCCCCTGCAGTTCGCGGGCTGCCTGGACATCAACGCCAGCGAAAAGGCCGCGCGGTTCGTCCGGACCTGCGACGCCTTCAACGTGCCGGTGATCACCTTCGTGGACGTCCCCGGCTTCCTGCCCGGCGTGGACCAGGAGTACGGCGGCATCATCCGGCGCGGCGCCAAGCTGATCTACGCCTACGCCGAGGCCACGGTGCCGCTGATCACCGTCATCACCCGCAAGGCGTTCGGCGGCGCGTACGACGTCATGGGCTCCAAGCACCTGGGCGCCGACCTCAACCTCGCCTGGCCGACCGCCCAGATCGCGGTCATGGGCGCCCAGGGCGCGGTCAACGTCCTGCACCGCCGCACGCTCGCGGCCGCGGAGAGCCCCGAGGAGCAGGAGGAACTGCGCGCCAAGCTCATCGCCGACTACGAGGACGCGCTGCTGAACCCGTACACGGCCGCCGAGCGGGGCTACGTCGACGCGGTGATCATGCCGCACGAGACGCGCCGCCACATCGTGCGGGGGCTGCGGGTGCTGCGGGACAAGCGTGAGGCGCTGCCGCCGAAGAAGCACGGCAACATCCCGCTCTAGACCCCCGAGGAGCTGACGTGATCAAGGTCGTACGGGGCAACCCCACCCCCGAGGAGCTGGCCGCCGCCCTGGCGGTGGTCCAGGCCCGCGCGGCGGCCCGGGCCACCGCCGCGCCGGAGGCCGACGCCCGCCCGGAGTGGTCGGACCCGGCCCGCCGGGTCACCGCCCGCAGCGCGCCCCGCCCGGGCCCCCGGGCCTGGCGCACCGCGTACTGGCCCGCGTGAGGGGCCCGGCGCCGGGTCCGTCCCGGCGCCGTCCCGTGCGGCCGGACGCGGGAGATAGTCACCGCGCGCCCGGGTGACTGAGTACGCGTACTCAGGCGCCCGGGCCGCACCGGGCGGGAGCATGGAGGTCATGCTGTGGTCCGATCCGCCCGAAGAACCCCCCGAGGAGCTGCGCGAGGTGCAGGCCATGCTCCGCCGGGCGGGCTTCGTGCTGGCGGTCGGCGTGGTGGCGCTCTTCGTCATCCTCGGGCTGGGCCTGCGCTGATCCGCCACCGTCCGGTCCGGCCCCCTATGAGCGCCGCTGCAACCAAATTCTCCCCATTCGCATCCTCATCAGTGAAATGCCGCGAACCCGGGAGAGCGTCACACCATGAACAAGCCGGTGCGCCATATATCCGTCTTCATCGGAGTGCTGATCCTCGCCCTGCTGCTCCAGGCGACCTGGGTCCAGTTCGTGCGCGGTGACGAGCTCTCCGGCGACAAGAACAACCGCCGGGTGCGGATCGCCAGCTTCGCCCAGCCGCGCGGCAACATCATCGTCGGCGGCAAGCCGATCACCGGCTCCGTGGAGACCACCGGCAGCGACTTCAAGTACAAGCGGACGTTCACGGACGGCGAGCTCTACGCCCCGGTGACGGGCTACTCCTCGCAGACGTTCGGCAGCACCCAGCTGGAGAACCTCAACGACAAGCTGCTCAGCGGCACGGACGACAAGCTCTTCCTCCAGCGCACGACGGACATGCTCACGGGCAAGAAACCGCGCGGCGGCGACGTCGTCACGACGATCAACCCCAAGGCGCAGCAGGCCGCCTTCAAGGGCCTGGGCAAGTACAAGGGCGCGGTCGTGGCGCTCGACCCGCGCTCCGGCAAGGTCCTGGCGCTGGCCTCGACGCCGTCCTACGACCCCTCCGTCTTCGCCGGGGACCGCAACAAGGACACGGAAGCCTGGAAGAAGCTCCTCGACGACAAGAACAAGCCGATGACCAACCGGGCCCTGAAGGAGCGCTTCCCTCCCGGGTCGACCTTCAAGATCCTCACCGCGGCGGCGGCCCTGGAGCACGGCATCGTCTCGGACATCGACGCCAAGGGCAGCGCCCCCGTCCCGTACAAGCTCCCCCTGAGCACCACCACGATCCGCAACGACGTACAGAAAGAGGAATGCGTCAACGGCTCGATCAAGACCGGTCTCCAGTGGTCGTGCAACAACGTCTTCCTCGACCTGGCCGACAAGCTGGGCAAGGACAAGATGCGCGAGACCGCGGAGAAGTTCGGCTTCAACAACAAGAAGATCGACATTCCGGTGCGCGCCGCCGAGAGCCTCTACCCGACCAAGCTCGACCGCCCGCAGACCGCACTGACGGGCATGGGCCAGGGCAGCCTCGACAGCACCCCGCTGCAGATCGCCATGATGACCGCCGGCCTCGCCAATGACGGCAAGGTGATGAAGCCGTACATGGTCGAGGAGCTGCGCGGGCCGGACCTCAGCACGCTGGAGAAGCACAAGCCCGAGGTCATGTCGCAGGCCGTCTCCGTCGGCACGGCGAAGAAGGTGCAGGCGGCGATGGAGAACACCGCCCAGAACGGCACCGGCAAAAAGGCCCTGATCGACGGGGTCACGGTCGGCGCCAAGACCGGCACCGCCCAGCACGGCGTGAACAACGAGAAGCTGCCGTACGCCTGGTTCGTCTCCTACGCCAAGCAGGGTGACGGCTCGCCGGTGGCGGTCGCCGTCTTCATCGACCCCGAGGGGTCGGGGATCGACCGTGACGAGATTTCCGGCGGCGGCCTCGCGGGGCCCATCGCGAAGAGCGTGATGCAGGCCGTTCTCAGCAAGTGACATAGCCCGCACCGGCGGCCGGCCCGCGAGGAGAGATGTCCGCATCGATCCTGGTAAATCGGCACTCTCCGCGTTCTGCCAAACTGGCCAACTCCCCAGATACGGACTTAACTCACCAGTAATCAATAAGGCGCTGCGCCGTCACTTCCTATGACTAGAATCGATCATCACAGTCGCTCGGAGGGGAGGGAGAATCGTGATGCGTTCACGCGTGGCCGGCTTTGCCGCTACCCTGCTCACCCTCCTGCTCTCCCTGCTGCTGATCACCCAGACGGCGGACTCCGGGAGCAGCCCGGCGCCGTCCTCGGCCGTCACGACGGTCCGCGCCGCCGAGGTGGACTGCCAGGTCCCGGAGAACGAGACCGAGGGCGACGGCTGGACGCGGCTCCACCGCAACTCCGTCCGCCCGGGCGCCTCTTCACAGCCGCGACACCAGGCGCTCTCCACCACCCCCGCCGGGAACGTTCCGGCGGGTGAGGGCGTTGAACCGTGCAGCGGGCCGGCCGACCGACGAGCACTGTCGGCGGCATCCCATGGATCAAGTCGCCAACTGGGGCCCGTGCTCCAGGTCTTCCGGCACTGATCCGTCAACTCTCCTGACTCACGCGCGCCTTGCGTCCGAGGTAGGCACACACAGCCGCCTTTCCGCGCCCACGCACACACCACCCGTGGGCCGGTGCACCAGAGTCACTCCCTATTTAAAATGATTATCATCTGCTAGCTTGTCCGAGTCGATAAGTCGACTCGCAGCCGCAGCATCCACGAGACGTACCGACGACGCAACGTCTTCGATGTCCGACCGACAACGACTACCTCCAGGAGGTAAGCCGTTCATGCAGTCCCTCATCGACCACGCCCGCGCCTTTTCGACCAGCGCGCCTCAATCCACCGGGGAACTCAGCGCCCTTGAGCTGGGCCAGTCCCCCGAAGTCCTGTTCATCACCTGCTCCGACTCCCGGGTCGTGCCCACCCTCTTCACCGGCACCCGCCCCGGCGACCTGTTCGAGCTGCGCACGGCCGGCAACATCGTGCCCGCGTACAGCACCGAACACCCCTCCGGCGAGATGGCCACGGTGGAATACGCCGTCCAGGTCCTCGGCGTCCGGGACATCATCGTCTGCGGGCACTCCCACTGCGGAGCCGTGGGCGCCCTCGTCCGCGACGAGGACCTCACCCAACTGCCCGCCGTACAAGGCTGGCTGGCCCGCGGAGCCTCCGCGGGGCTGATGGGGGACGACGAAGGCCACGCGCCGGACGTCGCCGCACCGGTACAGCGCCACGCCCTCGCCCAGCTCGACCGGCTGCGGGAGTACCCCTGCGTCGCGGAACGGCTCGCCGACGGCAGGCTCGGCCTGCACGCCTGGTACTACGAAGTCCATACCGGGGCGGTCCTGGCCCACCGGACCGACGGCGACGAAGCCGCATTCCTGCCTCTGTGACCTTCGCGGGTCGCACCCGCATCGCCTTCCCCACCCACGTGAGGAATCCATGCTTCCCAAATTGAGTCCCGCTGTCTGGCAGCGCGATTTCACCGCTTCGCTCGTCGTCTTCCTCGTCGCCCTGCCCCTGTGTGTCGGCGTCGCCGTCGCCTCCGGTGTTCCCGCCGAACTCGGCCTGATCACCGGCATCGTGGGCGGCATCGTCGTCGGGGTGCTGCCCGGCAGCTCCCTCCAGGTCAGCGGACCGGCCGCCGGTCTGACCGTGCTCGTCTACGAAGCCGTGCAGACGCACGGCATCACGGCGCTCGGCGTGATCGTCCTGGCCTCCGGGGTGATCCAGCTCGTCCTCGGCTTCCTCAAGTTCGGCCGCTGGTTCCGGGCCATCTCGGTCGCCGTCGTCCAGGGCATGCTCGCCGGCATCGGCCTGGTCCTGATCTTCGGCCAGGCCTATGCGATGGGGGACCTCAAGGCCCCCAAGTCCGGCCTGGAGAAGATCGCCGGGCTGCCCGGTCTCGTCGGTGACCTCGCCGCCGACAGCAAGGCCCTCACGGCCTTCGCCGTCGGCGCGGGAACCATCGCCGTGCTCGTGCTCTGGAAGAAACTGCCCGAACGCGTCTCCCGGGTGCTGCCCGCCCCCCTGGCCGCGGTGGCACTCGCCACCGGTGCGACGGCGGTGTTCTCGCTGTCCATCGCCAAGGTGAAGGTGCAGGGCCTCTTCGAGTCCATCCAGCCGCCCGGCCTCGGCGACTTCGCCGAACTGGGCAACGTCGCGCTGCTCGGCACCGTCGTGGCCTTCACCCTCATCGCCTCCGCCGAGAGCCTCTTCAGCGCGGCGGCGGTCGACCGGCTCCACGACGGGCCGCGCACCGACTACGACAAGGAGCTGATGGCCCAGGGCGCGGGCAACGCCGTGTGCGGCGTGCTGGGCGCGCTGCCCATGACCGCGGTCATCGTGCGCAGCTCCGCCAACGTCCACGCCGGCGCCCGCACCAAGGTCTCCCGGGTCCTGCACGGCGTCTGGCTGCTGCTGTTCGCGGCGCTGTTCCCCGCGGCGCTCGGGGTCATCCCGGTCGCGGCGCTCGCGGGCGTCCTGGTGCACGCGGGCTGCAAGCTCGTCCCCTTCCGCGACCTCGTGCCGCTGTGGCGCGAGCACCGCGGCGAGGCGGTCGTCCTGGCGGTCACCGCCGTCGCGATCGTCGCCACCAACATGTTCGAGGGCGTCGTGGCCGGTCTGCTGCTGGCCGTGGCGAAGACGGCGTGGGAGACCTCGCGCGTCCACATCCGCGTCAAGGACGGCGGCACCGACGCCATCCACGTCCGGCTGACCGGCAACGCCACCTTCCTGCGGCTGCCGCACATCCTCGACACCCTGGAGGCGCTGCCGAAGGACCGGCCGATCGACCTGGACCTCTCCGGGCTGCGCCACCTCGACCACGCCTGCCAGTCCGCCCTGACGAACTGGTCCGCCCGGCACAACCAGGAGGGCACGGAGCCCGTGCGGATGCGGGGTGAGGTCGCCGCCATGGCCGACTGAGGCCGGCGATCTCATAGGCTGGCGCGCATGACCGACAGCTCTGCGCGCCGCCGCCTGATCCTCGCCTCCCAGTCCCCCGCCCGCCTCGGGCTCCTGCGTCAGGCAGGGCTCGCGCCCGAGGTGATCGTCAGCGGGGTGGACGAGGACGCGATCACCGCCGCCACCCCCGCCGAGCTGGCCCGGGTCCTCGCCGAGGCGAAGGCCGGGGCCGTGGTCACGCGGGAGGAGGCGGCGGGAGCGCTGGTCGTCGGCTGCGACTCGGTGCTGGAGCTGGACGGGCAGGCGCTCGGCAAGCCCGCCGACGCCGAGGACGCCACGGCCCGCTGGAAGACGATGCGTGGCCGGTCCGGAGTGCTCCGGACCGGCCACTGCGTGATCGACGCGGCCACCGGCCGCAGCGTGTCCGCCACCGCCTCCACGACCGTCCGGTTCGGCGAGCCGACCGACGCGGAGATCGCCGCCTACGTGGCCACCGGGGAGCCCCTGTACGTCGCGGGGGCCTTCACCCTCGACGGCCGGTCCGCGCCCTTCGTCGAGAGCATCGACGGCGACCACGGCAACGTCATCGGCCTGTCGCTCCCGCTCCTCCGCCGACTCCTCGCAGAGCTGGACGTGGCGATCACCGACCTCTGGGTGTGACCTTCAGCGCGACGGCACGCCGAATCCTCAGAGCGGCAGCACGCCGAAGGCGGGGCTGAGGAGGCCCAGCACCGGGTCGAGCGCCTGGCTGGCCTGGCTGAGCTGACCGAGCTGGTTCAGCTGGTTCAGCTTGTTGGTGGCGCCGGGGTAGATGCTCATGTCGTTGTCCGGCTTGGGCGGCTCCACCTGCGGCGGGGCCACGGCCGGCCCCCCGTTCGGGCCCGGCGGCTGCGGCATGGGCGCGGCCGAGGCGGCGGTGGCGGACAGGGCGAGGGCGGCGCCGGTGAGAGCGGCGGCTGCTGCAATGCGCTTGATCATGCCCCACCAACGAGGTCGGGGCGGCTCGGTCACCCTTCCTTGCGCCACTCGGGGGGCGCGCGCCGGGACGGCACGGGCCGTGTCCACCGGCGTCGGTGAAGTGCTCTCCCGCTTGACGGAGTTGGAGTTTCCTCGAAGGCACCACGGCGCATATTCCGGTATAGCCGACCCGAGGAGCAACAGCCGTGCCGAAGATCCTCATCATCACCGGTGACGCCGCCGAGGACCTGGAGGTCATGTATCCCTACCAGCGGCTCCTGGAGGAGGGCTACGAGGTCGACATCGCCGCGCCGACCGTGAAGCAGCTGCAGTTCGTCGTGCACGACTTCGTGTCGTCCTTCGACACCTACACCGAGAAGCCCGGCCACTGCTGGCCCGCGGACGTGGCGCTCGCCGACGTGCACCCGGCGGATTACGCGGCCGCGGTCATCCCCGGCGGCCGGGCGCCGGAGTTCCTGCGGATGAACCCGGACTTCCGGCGGGTGATCACTTCCTTCTTCGCGGAGAACAAGCCCGTCGCGCACATATGCCACGCCGCCGTCGCCCTGGCGCCCCTGGGCGTCCTCGAGGGCCGGCGGACGGCCGCGTGGCCCGCGTGCGCGCCCGATGTGGAGATGGCGGGCGGCACCTTCGTGGACGCCGAGGCGGTGGTGGACGGCAACATGGTCTCCGCCCGCGCGTGGAACGACCACCCGGCGTGGATGCGGGCCTTCGTCGAGCTGCTGCGCGAGCGGGCGCCCCTCAAGCGCTGAGGCGCGGCCCGCGCCGCGGGCCCGGCCCGGGGGCTGTGCGAAGCTGGGAGGTCGGCCTGCCGGCCGCGCACCGCCCCCGAGACGTAAGGACCCCTCCGCCCATGCCTCAGTCCGTGGACCGCGCCCTGGACATCCTGGACGCCGTCGCCGGGGCCGACGGGCCGGTCACCGCCAAGGCGCTCGCCCGGCGGACGGGCTGCGGGCTGTCGACGGTGTACGAGCTGCTGGGCGCCCTCACCGCGCGCGGGCACGTCGTCCGGACGGCCTCCGGCTACACCCTGGGCTACCGCGTCCCGGCCCTGTACGGGGCGTTCCGGCGGCAGATGCGGCTGGACGACGAGGTGCACGGTTTGCTGCTGAAGGCGCGGCGGGCGGTGGAGGCGGACACCTACTTCAGCACCTACCGGGACGGCGACATCGCGGTCCTCGCCGGAACCGCCGCCTCCTTCCCCGCCACCGGCGGCTTCTCGGTCGGCCGGGACGCCGACGGGCACGCCACGGCCCACGGGAAGGTGCTGCTGTCCGCGCTGCCCCGCGCCGCCCGGCTGCGGTACCTGGCACAGACGGGCATGCGGGCGATCACGCCCCGCACCATCACCTCGCCGGAGGTGCTGGACGCGGAGCTGAGGCGGGTGCGGCGGGAGGGGGTCGCGGTGGAGATGGAGGAGTGCGCTCCGGGGGTGGCATGTGTGGCCGTGCCGGTGCCGCTGCCGGACGGCGGCGGTGCCATAACGGCCGTCTCGGCCGCCCTGCCGCTGGAGGAGTTCCACCGGCGCGGGCGGCAGGTCACGCAGACACTGCGCCATGTGGCGGCCGAGGCCGGGCGGTTGGCCGCGCGGACCGCCCCCGGGACGCTACTCATGGGTAAGTCGGCGGGCAGGGGGGAATAGGGGTCTGCGAACCGCCTCGGACGGCCCGGGCGACCGGGCAAACTTTGCCCCACCCATTCGTAGGGACTCCACAAAGACTGCGGGCCTTCACCCGCGTTCGATCATGGAGACCTAGCACACACGGACGAGTCCCCGGTGCCCCCCGAACCCGGCGTACGGTGGGAGAACTGGGGAATCACCTTCACACGCGGGCCGCCTCCCGGCCGCTGTGTGGGCAAGCTCACCCCAAGAGTCGGGTCGGCACAGAGTGTTGCCAGTACCTAAACTCACCTTGTTTCAAGGAGGGAGCCATCGTGCGCAAGGTGCTCATCGCCAACCGTGGCGAAATCGCTGTCCGCGTTGCTCGTGCATGCCGGGACGCCGGGATCGGAAGTGTGGCGGTCTACGCCGATCCGGACCGCGACGCGTTGCATGTCCGGGCCGCCGACGAGGCGTACGCGCTGGGCGGTGACACCCCGGCGACGAGCTACCTCGACATGGCCAAGGTGCTTGCCGCGGCAGCCGAGTCCGGTGCGGACGCCATCCACCCGGGATACGGATTCCTGTCCGAGAACGCCGACTTCGCGCAGGCGGTGATCGACGCCGGGCTGACCTGGATCGGTCCGCCCCCGCAGGCGATCCGCGACCTCGGTGACAAGGTGGCGGCCCGTCACATCGCCCAGCGGGCCGGCGCGCCCCTGGTCGCCGGCACCTCGGACCCGGTCTCCGGTGCCGAGGAGGTCGTCGCGTTCGCCCGCGAGCACGGCCTGCCGATCGCCATCAAGGCCGCCTTCGGCGGTGGCGGCCGCGGCCTGAAGGTCGCCCGGACCCTCGAAGAGGTCCCGGAGCTGTACGACTCCGCCGTCCGCGAGGCGGTCGCGGCGTTCGGGCGGGGCGAGTGCTTCGTCGAGCGCTACCTCGACCGGCCGCGCCACGTCGAGACGCAGTGCCTGGCCGACAAGCACGGCAACGTCGTCGTGGTCTCCACCCGTGACTGCTCCCTGCAGCGCCGCCACCAGAAGCTGGTGGAGGAGGCCCCGGCCCCCTTCCTCTCCGAGGAGCAGAACGCCGAGCTCTACCGGGCGTCGAAGGCCATCCTGAAGGAGGCCCGCTACGAGGGTGCGGGCACGTGCGAGTTCCTCGTCGGCCAGGACGGCACGATCTCCTTCCTGGAGGTCAACACCCGGCTCCAGGTCGAGCACCCGGTGACCGAGGAGGTCACAGGCATCGACCTGGTGCGGGAGATGTTCCGCATCGCCGACGGCGAGGAGCTCGGCTACGACGACCCGCCGATGCGCGGTCATTCCTTCGAGTTCCGCATCAACGGCGAGGACCCGGGCCGCAACTTCCTCCCGGCCCCCGGCACGGTGACCCGCTTCGACCCGCCGTCGGGTCCGGGCGTGCGCCTGGACGCCGGTGTCGAGTCCGGCTCGGTCATCGGCCCGGCCTGGGACTCCCTGCTGGCCAAGCTGATCGTCACGGGTGCCACCCGTGAGCAGGCGCTCCAGCGCGCGGCGCGGGCCCTGGCCGAGTTCACCGTCGAGGGCATGGCCACGGCCATCCCCTTCCACCAGGCCGTCGTGACCGACCCGGCGTTCACCGCGGACCCCTTCAAGGTCCACACCCGCTGGATCGAGACCGAGTTCGAGAACACCATCCCCGCCTTCGCCGGCGCGGCGGTGGACGAGGACGAAGAGTCGCCCGGCCGCGAGACGGTCGTCGTCGAGGTCGGCGGCAAGCGCCTGGAGGTCTCCCTCCCCAGCTCGCTCGGCATGACCATCGCCCGCACGGCCGCCGCGGGCGGCGCGAAGCCCAAGCGGCGCGCGGCGAAGAAGGCCGGCTCGGCCGCCTCCGGCGACGCCCTGGCCTCGCCGATGCAGGGCACCATCGTGAAGGTCGCGGTCGAGGAGGGCCAGGAGGTCGCCGAGGGTGACCTCATCGTCGTCCTGGAGGCCATGAAGATGGAGCAGCCCCTGAACGCCCACCGCGCGGGCACCGTCAAGGGCATCACGGCCGAGGTCGGCGCGTCCGTCTCCTCGGGCGCCGTGATCTGCGAGATCAAGGACTGATCTCTTCCCACAGCGCCCGCGGGCCCCGACCGGTGATCCGGTCGGGGCCCGCGGGCGTTCGGCCGTCGGCCGGGCTCACCCGGCCCGCGCCGCCTCCCGCAGCCTTAACAGCTCCTCCAGGTGCCCCACCGGGATCAGCGCCGCCGCCGGCTTCCCGTATTCGCTGATGAGGATCTGCTCGTGGCCGTGGCGCACGCGGCCGACGAGCTGCCCGAGCTGGTTGCGGGCCTCGACGAGGGGATAGGTGTCCATGGGCAAAACGGTACGCACCCGCACGTCTGCGCACCGTCCCTCGATCGGATGAACGAGGCGCCCGTCCGGCCAGTGGCATTCTTTACTCGCGGGGAGCGACAGGGAGGACCGACGGCAATGGCCATGGAGAGCGCACAGGCGACACCACGACCCATGCGCGCGGACGCGCGGCGCAACTACGAGCGGCTGCTCGCCGAGGCCCGGACCGCCTTCACCGCGCACGGCACCGACGCCTCCCTGGAGGACATCGCCCGCCGCGCGGGCGTCGGCATCGGGACGCTCTACCGGCACTTCCCCAATCGCACCGCCCTGATGAGCGCCGTCTTCCAGGGGGAGGTCGACGGGCTCCTGCGCCGCTCGCGGGAGCTGCTGGCGTCCCCGGAGCCCTGCCGGGCGCTGGTGGACTGGCTGCGGACCATCGTGGCGCACGCCAGTACCTACCGGGGGCTGTCCCGGGCCCTGATGGCCGCGCAGAGCGACGAGGCGTCCGCCATGTCGCGGTGCAGCCTGCCGATGCGGGAGGCGGGCAGCAGGCTGCTCGGCCGGGCCCAGCAGGCCGGGGCGGTCCGGGCGGACGTGGACATCGCGGATCTGATGCAGCTGACCAACGCGATCTCGCTGGCGGTCGAGCAGTCCCCGGACGACCCGGAGCTGGCCGACCGGCTGCTGATGCTGACCCTGACCGGCCTCAAGGCGGGGCCCACCCGTTCCGGGCGGGCCTGACCCGCAAGGCCCGCCCGGAACGCGGAGGCACCGCCTCTCAGCGCCGCCGGGGCGCCAGATCCGCCACTCTCGCCGCCGACTGGTCCCCCAGCGGGACCGCGCTGCGCAGCTGCGGGCCCGGCGGCCCCCCCTGCACCGGGCCCGAGGGCTGGCCCGGTGCCAGGGGGTGCGCACGGCGCTGGCCCGGCAGCGGCGGCACGTCGCGGCGGCGGGCCGGGCCCGTCGCCTCGCCGCCGCCCGGGACGCCCGACGGCCCCGAGCCCGACCCCGCGCCGGGCCCCGCGACCGAGATGTGGACGCCCTGATCGGCGAGCGCCTGGAGCTCCGTGGCGGCCCGGTCGTCGTGCGCCGGGGGTTCGTCCGTCACCAGGCGGGTGATCACATCGGTCGGCACCGTCTGGAACATGGTGTCGGTGCCCAGCTTCGTGTGGTCCGCCAGCACGACCACCTCGGCCGCCGCCTGCACCAGCGCCCGGTCCACGCTCGCGGAGAGCATGTTGGACGTGGACAGACCGCGCTCGGCGGTCAGCCCGCTGCCGGACAGGAACGCCCGCGTCACCCGCAGGCCCTGCAGGGACTGCTCGGCCCCACTGCCCACCAGGGCGTAGTTGGAACCGCGCAGCGTGCCGCCGGTCATGACGACCTCGACCCGATTGGCGTGCGCCAGTGCCTGCGCGACGAGCAGGGAGTTGGTGACCACGGTCAGCCCCGGCACCCGCGCGAGCCGGCGGGCCAGCTCCTGCGTGGTGGTGCCGGCGCCGACAACGACGGCCTCGCCCTCTTCGACGAAGCTCGCCGCGAGATCGGCGATCGCCGTCTTCTCCGCGGTCGCTAGATGGGATTTCTGCGGGAAGCCGGACTCCCTGGTGAAGCCGCCCGGCAGTACCGCACCGCCGTGCCGGCGGTCGAGCAGTCCTTCTGCCTCCAAGGCCCGCACGTCACGCCGGACGGTCACTTCGGAGGTCTGGACGACACGGGCGAGCTCACGGAGCGAAACCGCTCCGTTGGCACGCACCATTTCGAGGATCAATTGACGACGTTCTGCAGCGAACACGAAACCGACAGTAACGCCAACGACCATCCGTTTTCAGCAGGTTGCAGCAATTAACGGAAGTTGTCCGCTGCCGAACGCTCCAAGTGGTATGAGAGGAACTCCGCAGAGCTGTACGGAGAGCTACGCCTCGCGCTGCGTCTTCCTCGTGTGCAACTGCCGTGCCACCTCGGCGAGCGAACCGGACAGCGAGGGGTACACCGTGAACGCGTTCGCGATCTGCTCGACGGTCAGATTGTTGTCGACCGCGATCGAAATGGGGTGAATCAGCTCGCTGGCCCGCGGTGCGACCACGACGCCGCCCACCACGATGCCCGTGCCCGGGCGGCAGAACATCTTCACGAATCCATCGCGAATGCCCTGCATCTTCGCGCGCGGATTACGCAGCAGCGGCAGCTTCACCACGCGGGCGTCAATCCGGCCGCTGTCGACATCGGCCTGCGTATAGCCGACCGTCGCAATCTCCGGATCCGTAAATACGTTCGCGGATACAGCCTTGAGGTTCAGCGGGGCCACCGCGTCGCCCAGGAAGTGGTACATCGCGATGCGGCCCTGCATCGCCGCGACCGACGCCAGCGCCAGCACGCCCGTGCAGTCACCCGCCGCGTAGACGCCCGGCGCGCTCGTCCGCGACACCCGGTCCGTCCAGATGTGCCCCGAGTCCTTCATCCGGACCCCGGACTCCTCCAGCCCGATCCCCGCCGTGTTGGGGATCGACCCGACGGCCATCAGGCAGTGGGTACCGGTGATCACCCGGCCGTCGGCCAGCGTCACCTCGACCCGGTCCCCCACCCGCTTGGCGGACTCCGCCCGGGAGCGCGCCATGACGTTCATGCCGCGGCGGCGGAAGACGTCCTCCAGGACGGCCGCCGCGTCGGGGTCCTCACCGGGCAGCACCCGGTCGCGCGAGGAGACCAGCGTCACCTTGGAGCCCAGCGCCTGGTACGCGCCGGCGAACTCCGCACCGGTCACACCGGAGCCCACCACGATGAGCTCCTCGGGGAGCTCGTCCAGGTCGTAGACCTGCGTCCAGTTCAGGATGCGCTCGCCGTCCGGCAGGGCGTCCGGGATCTCCCGCGGGTGCGCGCCCGTCGCGATCAGCACCGCGTCGGCGACCAGCGTCTCCTCGGTGCCGTCCGCGGCCGTCACCACGACCTTGCGCGAGCCGTCCGGGGCCTGGTTCGGCTCCAGCCGGCCGCGGCCGCGCAGCACGCGCCCGCCGGCCCGCGTCACCGAGGCGGTGATGTCGTGGGACTGGGCCAGCGCGAGGCGCTTCACCCGTCGGTTGACCTTGCCCAGGTCCACCCCCACGACGCGCGCCGCCTGCTCCAGGTGCGGCGTGTCGTCGGCGACGATGATCCCCAGCTCCTCGTACGAGGAGTCGAAGGTCGTCATCACCTCCGCCGTCGCAATGAGCGTCTTGGAGGGCACACAGTCGGTGAGCACCGACGCCCCGCCCAGACCGTCGCAGTCGACGACGGTCACCTCCGCGCCGAGCTGCGCGGCGACGAGCGCCGCCTCATAGCCGCCGGGTCCGCCACCGATGATCACGATCCGAGTCACGTATTCCATTGTCCCGCACCCATCAAAGCGACTTCTCCCGGGGCCTCCCTGGGGGAATCCGTACCCACATGCGTACGGGAATCCGTGCGAGGACCGGCAGGAGGTTCCGGACGAACCTCCCTTCGAAGCCTGCCATCCCAAATGCCGTCCCGCCTCACTCCCGTACCCTCGGAACCATGTCGCTCTACGCCGCGTACGCCGGCAACCTCGACGCGCGGCTGATGTCCCGCCGCGCACCTCACTCACCCCTGCGCGGCACGGGCTGGCTCTCCGACTGGCGGCTCACCTTCGGCGGCGAGCAGATGGGGTGGGAAGGGGCGCTGGCGACGGTCGTCGAGGCACCCCGTTCCCAGGTGTTCGTCGCGCTCTACGACATCGCCCCGATGGACGAGGACTCGATGGACCGTTGGGAGGGCGTCGGTCTCGACATCTACCGCCGGATGAGAGTGCGGGTGCACACCCTGGACGGCGAGGAGCCCGCCTGGCTCTACGTCCTCAACGGATACGAGGGCGGGCTGCCCTCCGCCCGCTATCTCGGCGAGATCGCCGACGCCGCGGAATCCGCCGGCGCGCCCCACGACTACGCCATGGAACTGCGCAAGCGACCCTGCTGAAGGTGACGACCTGGTCTCGTCACATTCCACAAAGCAACAATCGGAACACCGTGACCAGCGACATCTACGCGCGTAGGCGAAGAGCGGTTACCCTCGTCCGCGTGAACGCATCAGTTACTCCCGACATCCAGGCCGACCCGTACACCACGGCCGACGCCGCCGCCGCCCGCCTCCGCGAGCTCACGGGCGCCGAGACCCACGACGTCGCCCTGGTCATGGGCAGCGGCTGGCTCCCGGCCACCGAGGCGCTCGGCGCCCCCGAGGCCGAGTTCCCGGTCACCGAGCTCCCCGGCTTCACCGCCGCCGCCGTGGCCGGCCACGCGGGCACGATCCGCTCGTACAAGATCAACGACAAGCGCGCGCTCGTCTTCCTCGGCCGCACGCACTACTACGAGGGCCGCGGCGTCGCCGCCGTCGTCCACGGGGTCCGCACCTCCGTGGCCGCCGGCTGCAAGACGGTCGTCCTCACCAACGGCTGCGGCGGCCTCCGCGACGGCATGCGCCCCGGCCAGCCGGTCCTCATCAGCGATCACCTCAACCTGACGGCGACCTCCCCGATCGTCGGCGCGAACTTCGTCGACCTCACCGACCTGTACTCGCAGCGCCTGCGCACCCTCTGCAAGGAGGTGGACCCCACCCTGGAGGAGGGCGTCTACGCGCAGTTCCCCGGCCCGCACTACGAGACGCCGGCCGAGGTTCGCATGGCCCGCACGCTCGGCGCGGACCTGGTCGGCATGTCCACCACCCTGGAGGCCATCGCGGCCCGCGAGGCCGGCGCCGAGGTGCTGGGCATCTCCCTGGTCACCAACCTCGCCGCGGGCATGACGGGCGAGCCGCTGAACCACGAAGAGGTGCTCCAGGCCGGGCGCGATTCCGCTGCGCAGATGGGGCAGCTGCTGGCTCAGGTGCTTCCCAAGCTCTGACGCCGTTTCGCCTCCGGCGCGGTTTTGGGGCGGTCCTGTCGTTTGCCGGGTCCGGCGCCGTTTCCGCCTCCGGCGGGGTGGGGCCGGGCCCGTTCGCCGGGTGCCGCGCCGTTTCCGCCTCCGGCGGGGGTGGGGCCGGACCGTCGGCCCCGCCGCGTCGTGGTGCGGGGCCGTGCCGCTCCGGGGTGCCTCGGCAGGACTGCTTC
>NZ_JBEYZW010000018.1:0-105793 GCF_040646215.1 Streptomyces sp. NPDC046215
ACCGAAAACGACTTCGTCGTATCCACCACCGGACCCGACGTCGCCGCATAAGCCGAAGCCCCGTTCAAGCGCAACGCAGAACCGGACTTACCCGCAACACCCAGCTCGGCACCGCCACCCAACTGCGCGGAGAAATCCTCGGCGGCACCTCCCACCGCACGCCGCGAACCCGCACCCTCGTCCAGGCCGAACCGTGCCTTGCCGGTGAAGGTGCTGCCCTCGAACCATGATTCGATGTTGTCGGTGCGGGCCGCGGTCGCACTGTTGCCCTGTCCCGACTGGCCGAGGCAGCCGACCTGGTCAGCACGGCTCTGCACCCCGGCGATGCGCCCGTTGCCGTCGAGAATCGGGCCGCCGGCATCTCCCTTGCAGATCCGGCCGCCCGTCAGCCCCAGGGTGGTGGCGGTGGTGCCGGCCTGCGTGACGTTGCTGGTGTGGGGGCTGCTGGGCAGCCACTCGGTGTCGGTACGGCCGTATCCCGCAGCGGCGAGAGACGCTCCGGCGGCCGGGGCGCTTCCCGCGAGCGTGGCGGGGGTGATGCCGGTGACCGGTGTGGCCAGCCGGGCGAGCATCACGTCCCGGTCACTGCGCGGTATCAAGTAATCGATCTTCACGGGGGCCTGCCCGGCGAAGGCGGCCGTCGCGTTGAGCGTCGGTGCGGCCGCGCTCCGCATCGGCTTGGCCGGGTTCTCGGCGAAACAGCTTGCCGCGGTCAGCAGCCAGGTCCTGTCGACAAGAGCACCGCTGCAACTCCGGCCACCTTCGCGGCCGGGCTCGTTCACGGTGACACGCGCCAGCCACGGGCGGGCGGCATCGCCGGTCAGCGTCGACGCCGGCTTTCCTTCGCCGACGCTGATCTCGACGAGGAGGTGCTCCTGTTTCTGCGGGTCGGTGGATTCACCGACCGGCGTCCACTCGTTCTTGGCTATCTCGACCTGCTGCTTCTTGTTGTCCGGTGCGGTGAGGGTGATGTCAGCGGCGTGGTCGGCGCTGCCCTTGACCGCGAACACGGCCGGGATCTCCAGCGCGAGGTACCCGGAAGCGCCGTTGATCCGGAAGCAGGTCTTGTCGTTCTTCCGCGACCACACCTCCATCAGGCCCGCGGCGCTGCCGCACTCGGCAAGGGTGATACGGCCGTCGCCGCGCTTGAGGGTGATCCCCTTCTGCTCCTTGATCTTGTCCGCGTCCGGGTAGCTGAAGTCCTCGATCGCATAGCCGGGCTCGCTGCCCGCGACCGGCGACATGTCGACTAAGGAGGCACGAGGAGTGGTGGAGGCGATGACCGCAGCCGCACAGGCCGCTGCTGCCGCACCCGTGACGGTGATCCGCCGTACGAGCTTCATGCGAAGTCCCTTGTGTGAACGGTGAGCTGAGCCGCGCCCGCCCCGTCAGGGAAACCCGCTACCAGGATCGTGATGGTGCGGGCACGGAGAGGCACGATTCAAACACGGGCCTGTACCCCATGCCACTCAATATTTATGCCTAAAACCAGCCAACTCAACCCATAAGGGTTTTGTATTCCTTCTCACGCTTTTACTGCTGGCAGATAGCTAGCGAAAACGCCAGTTAGTTTCATATGGTCACCAGTTGTGCCCCCCATTCAGGCCCGCTCAACAGCCATGCCTTTGACGGGACATGGGGGCGTCGACCACAACACACCTGTCTGGCGGCATGCCGCCCTCTGCGCGCCGCCGCCGGGCGCCTTCCGATGGGACCCACCTTGGACACCACCTTCTGGAGCAGACGACGCGTTCTCGGCGCTTTAGCGGCCACGACCGCCGCTGCCGCCACTTCAAGCCTCGTTCTGAATCCTGTCGCAGCCGTGGCAGCCCCGGCGAGCGGCAGCACCGACGCGGATCCCTTCACCCTGCCCGACACCGACCGGGCCAAGGTCCTCAAGGCGTGGATGACCGGAGGCAAAGCCGCCCGCGCCGCCGCCGAGCAAGCCCTCATGGGCTCCGATGCCGACGTCCAAGCCTTCCTCACCCAGGAGCTGCCCAGGGCGACGGTGGAGGACAACCGGGTCGCCATCATGACCGCCCTGGCCGGCGCCGGAAAGGGCACGCGCCGCGAGGCCGTCCGAGCCATCGAGGGCGGCGATGCGGCCATCGCCGCATTCCTCCAGGGCGGCTACAAACCCGCCGTCATGGAAGACTTGCGCGTGGTCACCGCCACCGTCATGGCCACAGGCGACAAAGCCGTGCGCCGGGAGGCAGGCGCCGCCCTCAGCAACGACACCCAGCCGACCCTGGAGACCTTCCTCACCGAAGGCCAGTACGCCGCCCGCCTGGAAGACATGCGGGTAGAGGTGTCGAAGATGCTCACGGATGCCGGGCCCGAGGTGAAGAAGTACGCCTCCCGCGCCCTCTCCGGCACCGCCCAGGACGTCGAATGGTTCCTCGACACCGGCCAGCACATCGCCCGGGCCCGTGACCAGGAGTCGTCGACGATCGAGGAACTCGTCGCGGTCGTCGAGCGCGAAGGCAAGCGGGCCGACGCGCAGACCAAGCTCGCTGAGGAAGCCTCCGCCCGCGCCGTCACGGCGGCCGAGAAGGCGAAGGAGGCCGCACAGAAAGCGGCTGCCGAGGCGGAGGCCGCGAAGGAAGACGTGATCAGGTCCGGCAAGGCCGCCCGGAAGGCAGCCGGTGCCGCGCAGGGCGCGGCCGATGCCGCCCGTACCGCCATCCGCGCCTCCCACGCCGCCGT
The DNA here is from genome assembly GCF_040646215.1 of Streptomyces sp. NPDC046215. Taxonomy (NCBI): domain Bacteria; kingdom Bacillati; phylum Actinomycetota; class Actinomycetes; order Kitasatosporales; family Streptomycetaceae; genus Streptomyces; species Streptomyces sp. NPDC046215. The sequence continues at coordinate 2,707 of NZ_JBEYZW010000018.1, forward strand.
CACCGCCTCCCGCCGCGCCGCCTATGCCGCGACAGCCGCGAGCCAGGCCGCCGCCACTGCCGGGAGCGCGGCCGCGGCCGCCTACAACTCCGCCATCGCCGCCTCCAGGGACGCCTCGAAGGCCGGCGCCGCGAAGGACGCGGCGGTCGCCGCGCGGAATGCCGCCTCCAGGGCCCGCAGCGCCGCGAAGGCCGCCGACTTCGCGGCCTCCGCCTCCGCGCAGGCCGCGTCCGCCGGCTCCGCCGCCGCCTCCGCCGCCCGGAACGCCGCCTCCGCCGCGAACAGCGCGGCCACGGCTGCCTCCGCGGCCGGCAAGGCACAGGCCGAGGCGGCCGAGGCCAGGCGGCAGGCGGGCATCGCCAGCAGCAACGCTGCTATTGCCACCAACGCCGCCGGCACTGCCCAGGCATTGGCCAACGCCTCTGCCAAGGCAGCACGCACCGCGCGCGATGCCGCCAATTCCGCCGCCGATCACGCGGAGAAGTCCGCTGACGCCGCCGAGTGGGCCGCCAAGTACGCGGGCCAGGCGCTCGAATACGCGAAGAAGTCTCAGGAGTTCGCCAACGGGGCCACCAACGCCGCGAACAACGCCACCACGGCCGTCACCGCGGCGATCGAGGTGGAGAAGAAGGCCCGGGAAGCCGAATGGCAGCGCCTGGACGAAGAAATGAAGCAGGCCATGGAGGAGGCCCGGCTGCTGGCGCAGATCGAACAGCAGGAGCGGACCGAGTTCGCCGAGAAGCGCACGCAGGCGGCGCAGGCGGACCAGGCCACAAAGGACCTCCTCAGCCAGGCCGAGGCCGCTCTGAAGGCGAACGACCTCGGCCTGGCCGCCACCCTGGGCCGCAAGGCCGCCATCGCTCTCCTCAACTCACATGGCACGTGGGGCAGGGAGGCGGCCCGGTTCGCCCTGGCCGGCACCGACGCCGACATTCACGCCTGGATCGACACCGACCGAGCCATCGCCCAGCGGCAGGACGATCGAGAAACCGCCCTCTACGTCGCCCAGATCTCCACCCCGGCCGTCGCGGAAGCGGCGCAGAAGGCTCTGGAGAACGACGCCGTCGACGCCCCCGGCAAGTTCCTGGAGACAGGAGCCATCGAGGCCGCCGCGATGGACAACCGCGTCCAGGTCTTCGGCATCCTCGCCAATAACCCGGGTACCGCGGTCAAGAAGGCGGCGAATGAGGCGATCAACGCCGATACCGCCAAGGCGCTGCACCTTTTCTTCAACACCACCTACCAGGAGGCGCTGAAGGAGGACGACGCGGTTGCCACCGCCACCATCCTCGCCAAGGCGGGCCCCTACACCAAAGCCTATGCGCGGGCTGCAATGGAGGGGCCCGCGTGGATGCGCCGCAATTTCGTCCTCGCGGTGCAGTACAAGACCGCCCAGCTCGACCACGACTCCGCCACCCACACCGCCGCCATCCGGGGCGCGATCGCCGCCGCCGCGAAGATCGCCCACAAGGCACAGGAGGACGCGGCACGCGCCCAGGAGGCCGCGGCCAAGGCACGCGACGCCGCGAAGGAAGCCGCTGAGTGGGCGGACAAGGCCAACGCCTCGGCAACCCGTGCGCAGTCGTACGCGAAGGAGGCGAAGGAGAACGCGGACGCCGCCGACAAGTCAGCGGCGGCAGCGCAGGCTTCCGCGAACGAAGCGAAGAAGGCAGCCACCGTCGCCCGGTCGGCCGCCCGGTCGGCGAACTTCTCGGCCAACCGCGCTTTGGACGCCGCGCGTCGCGCGGTGTCCTCTGCCAATAGCGCCCAGTCCTCCGCGGCCAGCGCCCACTCCTCCGCCGTCCAGGCGGGTAAGGACGCCAAGACAGCGGCTTCAGCCGCGAGCCAGGCTCACCAGATCGCCTCGGCCAAGCGCAAGGCTGAGATCGCGGAGGCGGCCAGGAAGGCGGCTGAGGAGGCGCGCAGGGTCAAGGAGAGCGGCAAGAGCCCGAGCGATACGCCGGACAACGATGACGTCAAGGGCGGCGACACCCCTTGGTGGAGGGACGCGGGGTGGTGGGCGAACGCCACCAACTGGGCAAGCATCGGCACCGGATTCATCGCTGCCGGCCTCGGTATCGCCAGCCTGGCCTTCCCTCCCCTCGCAGTTGTCGCCGGCGGATTCGGCATCGCGTCCCTGGCGCTCGGCGGAGTAAGCTCAGTGTTCACGGGAATCGCGCACGGATTCTCAAGCAAGGAGTTCTATGCGTCCGCCGGAAGCGCGGCCCTGGGCCTGATCACCTTCGGACAGTCCAAGTGGATCGGCATCGCCGGCGGAAGTAAAGTCACGACGAAGATCACGCAGTTCGGACACGACCTGGTCTCACCGGTCACCGGCCTGCTGGGATCCATAGGGCTCTGACCAGCGTCATTGCATGACCCGCATCGAGGGCTGGCGACGCGTCCGGTCGCCAGCCCTTCGGCATGCCGAAAGGGACCGCCTCGTGCTCGCATCTCTCCCTATCGCCTATCTACTGCTCATGGCCGCCGTAGCTACCCTCATCTTCTGCCTCGCCATGATCAAATGGATTCCCAGCCGCAAAGGGAAAGCGGTATTCCCTCTGGTATCCATCGGGTGCTGCCTCGGCATGGTCCTGGTCGGGCGGCTCCAATACCAGCATTGGGCGCCGCAACAGATGCTGGTGCTGTACTCCTTCGCGTGGACCGGGGTGACGATCGGGCTGTTCCCGTCCAGGAAGCTTCTGCACACATACGCCGTCGAGATCAACCAAGGCGTGAAGCGGGAGAAGTACGAGATTCCCGCGCGCTACCAAATCGCCGCCGTGGCTTCAGTCATTGTCATGTGCTTCTTGGCGTACGGCCTGTCGCAGTGAATGGCCCGCCGCCCACCCCCAGGCCCCACCAGGTGGCTCGCCGGGCCATCTGGGAGATCCAGGCCGCTGCTGCGCGGTCGGCCCAGTGGGTGTTGGCCGGTTTCACCACGTGCGGCAGGTCGACGGGGCGAAGGCTGCCGTAGTCGGTGAAGCGCTCCACCCCGCAACGTCCGCATCGCGCCCGGCCTTTGGACTGCGTCCAGGCTGACTCGTGGCGGCACTCCCCCGCCAGGACTGCCGCACTCACCGTCGACCTCCGGCCAGCAGGTGATCCATGCGCCAGTGACTACGCTGCGCGACGAGGGCATCGCCGACCTCCACCTCGTCGTCGCTTCAAGCGGCGTGGCTGACCTTTGATGACGAACAGGCTGGGTGCGTAGAGACACAGCCGACCAGCGACGGCTTCATTGCCATAGGCGACAGCAAAGATCGGCCCCGCGGCGCCCTTGCCTTCCCCCCTGCCGCCTGGTCGACTTTTATACGCGCCATACAGCGCAACACCCTTAACTCGTGAGTGAGGTGACGCAGTGATGCGACGACGCGGCCTGCCCGTCTCGGCGTGGCGCAAGTCCTCCTACAGCGGAGAGACAGGGCCACAGTGCGTCGAAATACAGCCGACCAGCGACGACTTGATCGCCATCGGCGACAGCAAAGACCGCCCTCGAGGCGCCCTAGCCGTTCCCCCAGCCACTTGGTCGACCTTCATACGCGCCCTACAGCGCAACACACTTCACCCCTCCTGACGCGACCGGAACAGTACCGCCAGCCCCGTCCCCGCCCCCAGCGTCACCAGCACGCACCCCAGCAACATCGCCCGACTCATCGGCGGGCCGCTGTGCGCCAGCTCATGACCGTCCCCGGCCACCGGCGGAGCCGACGACACCGCCGGGGCCCGGGCCTCCGTCGGCGAACCCCGCAAGGCGAACGCTCCCACCAGCAGCACCGCGACCACCAGCGTCACCACGCCCACCACCGGCCCGGCCCGGCCGAGAAAGCCGGACCGGGCACGGCGCCGTTTCCCGGGACCACCCATACCGAAAATATGCCTACCCGGGGACGGGGAACCGTGCAGCACACACCCGCGTTCCCCCGAACGCCGGAGGCGCAGGGCGTCAGAGCGCCTCGGCCGTCGCACGACTCGCGGCAGCCACCGGTGACGGCCCGCGCAGGCCCGCGCTCAGCGCCACATTGACGGCCAGGGCGACCGCGGCCAAGGTCAGGGCGGTGCGCAGCCCGGTGAGGAATCCGGCGGAGGCCGCCTCGCCGACGAGCAGGCCCATCACGGCTACCCCGATGAGGCCGCCGAGCTGCCGCGAGGCGTTCAGGACGCCGGAGGCGATGCCGGCGTTCTCGGGGTCGACCGACCCCAGCATGGCGTTCGTCATGGACGGCACGACCAGGCCGATGCCGAACCCGGCGAGGAGGAACGGCGCGAGGATCGCCAGGTAGCCGCTGGAGCCGACCGCCGGGACGACGGCGAGGTAACCGACGGCGGCCAGGGCGTTGCCGGTGACCAGGACCGTCCGGGCACCGAAGCGCTTGACCAGCGGCCCGCACACCAGGTTGGCGATCATGATCGTGGCGGTCATGGGGAGGAAGGCGAGCCCGGCGGTGATCGGCTCGTAGGACCAGACCTGTTGGAAGAAGATGCTGAAGACGAAGATGAGCCCGTAGAAGGAGAAGTTGATCAGCACGCCGATGAGCGAGGTGGAGCTGAACGCCTTCCGGCCGAAGAGGTGCAGCGGCAGCATGGGGTCGCTGCTGCGCCGCTCCACTGCGATGAATCCGGTCAGAGCCAGGACGAAGACGGCGAGGCTGCTCAGGACGAGCACGGAGCCCCAGCCCCGGGAGCCGGCCTCGACGACGGCCGTGGTGAGGGTGCCGAGGCTGAGGACGGCGAGCAGTTGTCCGGGCAGGTCCAGGGAGCGGCGGACGGTGGTGTCGCGGGCGGGGGCGGGCATCGCGTAGGCGCGGGTGAGCAGGATGCCGACGGCGGCGATCGGGACGTTGACGTAGAAGATGGAGCGCCAGCCGAGCGCGTCCACGAGGATGCCGCCGGCCACCGGGCCGAGCGCCAGCGCCAGACCGCCGGCGGCGGCCCAGAGGCTGACCGCGCGGGTGCGCGCGGCGGGGTCGGGGAAGTTGGTGTTCACGATCGACAGGGAGGAAGGAACGATCATGGCGGCGCCCACCCCCTGGACGACGCGGGAGGCGACGAGCGTCAGCAGTGTGGGCGAGGCGCCGCAGGCGAGTGACGTGAGGGCGAAGAGCGCGAAGCCCCAGAGGAAGATCTTCTTGGGGTCGAAGCGGTCGCCCATGGCGCCCGCGGTCAGCAGGAAGGCGGCGAAGGTGAGCGTGTAGCCGTTGATCACCCATTCCAGGTCGGACATGCTGCCGCCGAAGTCCGCGCCGAGCGCCTTCGTCGCCACGTTGACGACGCTGACGTCGAGGATGACGACGACGAACCCGAGGCATGCCGCGAGCAGGGCCAGGCCGGGCCGGGTCTGACGTCGGTTCTCTGACATTTCCTCTTCTCCCCCGGACGGTAGACTGTTCGCAGAGAAGCGAACACCTCCGGAGTGTACGCACGTCGACGAACACTCAGCAAGGCGTCAGGGAGGAAACGGACATGACGGCAGAACAGCCCGCCACGCCCACCAGCCACCGCATGCCACCGGTCCACACGGATCCCCGCGACGTGCCGCTGGAGGCCGCGCTGACGGCGCTCGCCGACCCCGTTCGGCAGACCCTCGTACGGGAACTGGCCTCCGCCGGTGACTGGGAGCGCCCGTGCGGAAGCTTCGACGTGCCGGTGGGCAAGGCGACTCTCAGCCGTCACTTCAGCGTCCTGCGTGACGCCGGGCTTCTGGAGCAGCGCGACGCGGGCCCGAAGCGGCTCAACCGCTTGAGGCGGCCCGAGTTCGACGAGCGGTTCCCCGGCCTGCTGGACCTCGTGCTGCGAGACGAGGGCGGCACGCGGTAGGTCGGGGACGCTGGGACCCCGTGTCGGGGCGGATTGGTGTCGCCAACCTACCGGGATCCCGGCCCGGCGAGGCGGCTACGCCTCCTTGAGCACCTGCCGCTGCCGGCCGAGCCCGTCGATCTCCAGCTCGACGACGTCCCCGGCGCGCAGGTACGGCTTGGGCTCGGGGTGGCCGAGGGCGACGCCGCCGGGGGTGCCGGTGTTGATGATGTCGCCGGGGTGGAGGGTCATGAAGCGGCTGACGTAGCGGATCAGCTCGGCGACGGGGAAGATCTGGTCGGCGGTGGTGCCGTCCTGCTTGAGCGTGCCGTTGACCCACAGCCGCAAGCGGAGCGACTGGGGGTCGGGGATCTCGTCGGGGGTGGCGAGCCAGGGGCCGAGGGGGTTGAAGGTCTCGCAGTTCTTGCCCTTGTCCCACTGACCGCCGCGCTCCATCTGGAAGGCGCGCTCGGATACGTCGTGAGCGAGGGTGTAGCCGGCGACGGCGGCGAGGGCCTCCTCGTCGGTGTCGAGGTAGCGCGCGGTGCGGCCGATGACGACGGCGAGCTCGACTTCCCAGTCGGTCTTCTCGCTGCCGCGGGGGATGAGCACGGTGTCGTCGGGGCCGACGACGGTGTCGGCGGCCTTGAGGAAGAGGACGGGCTCCGAGGGGACGCGGACCCGCAGCTCCGCGGCGTGGCTGTGGTAGTTGAGGCCCACGCAGACGATCTTGCCGATGCGGGCGACCGGCGGGCCGGTCCGCAGGCCCGTGGGGTCGAGGACGGGCAGGATGCGGGCGCCGACGGCGGCGCGTACGCGTTCGAGCGCGGCCCGGTCGGCGAACAGCCGGCCGTCCACGTCGTCGACGACGGAGGTCAGGTCGCGCAGCGCCCCTTCCTCGTCCAGCAGTGCGGGGCGTTCCGCCCCCACCGGTCCCACACGTAGCAGCTTCATCGGTACGGCTCCCGAGGTCGAAAGGTCGGCCCGGGCGAGGCCGCCCGGGCCGGCCAATGGGGACGGCCATCGAGTGATCGTGATTGGTTGATCGTGCAAGGACGGGGGCGCTCTTCGCAAGGCTCCTTTCGGCCTGCGGGCGGTGACGTGGCGCAAGCCACGTCCCTATGGGGCGGAAGGCGACATCTTCGCCGTTCGCCACCGCTGGAGGCGGGCGCGTTCGACGGCGGTCCAGGTGCTGCTGGTGACCAGGTAGAGGCCGGCGGCCAGGGGTACGAGGGCGACGGTGACGAGCGTGCCGAAGGCGAACAGGGGCATGATCTTGGCCAGCCCCGCCATGCCGGGCATGTCGGCGCCGTCCACCGCGCCGGGCAGGGGCATCCGGCGGGCGCGGCGGTAGGTCCACGTGGCGACCGCGGCGACGACGGCGAACAGGCCGAGGTAGACGAGGCCCTGGGCACCGAACACGCCGCCGTCGCCGAGTGCACCGGCCCACCGCCCACCGAGCGGGGCACCCAGGAGAGCGTGGTCGAGCAGCTCGCCGCCCGAGCCGGTGGAGAACAGGTGGTACATCACGTAGAAGACGGGCAGTTGCAGCAGGGTCGGGCCGATGCCGGACAGCGGGGAGATCCCGGCCTTCGCGTGCAGTTCGCGCGTCGCACGCATCAGGCGCTCCGGGTCGCGCTGGTGCTTGCGCCGCAGCTCGGCCACCTGGGGGGCCAGCTCGGCCCGCGCCCGTTCGCCCCGGGCGGCGGCCCGGGCCAGCGGGTGCAGGGCGAGCCGGACGCACAGGGTGAACAGGACGATCGCGGCGGCCGTCGCCGAGGCCCCGAAGAGCGGGTCGAGAGTGCGTGCGAAATGGTCGAGCAGGGAACCGAGCGAGGCGAATACGGACATGGGTGAGCCCTCCACGGGTCTCGTCGTGCCGGAGTGAGGATTCGGCGTGACGAGCCGCGGGCGCGGCGGGACAGGCGGCCGGCGAGCGGCAGCCGGGGGCGGGAGCGCCTACGCGGCCGTCAGGAGGGGACGGCCGGGCGCTCGGGGCCGCCTGCGGCCCCTGGCGTCGGGATCGCGCTGGGCGAGGAACGCCGTGCGCGACTCCCGGTCCCGTATCGCGGTGCGTATGCGGGTGGGCGTGACGGGCCCGCCGGTGCCGGCCGCGGCGGCGACGGTGCAGAGCACCAGCGCGGCCGAGACGGCGGTGGTCGCGGCCACGGCGACCGCGCTCAGCAAGCCCTCCTGGGCGAGGAGCAGTTCGGACAGCAGAAGGAGGAGCACACTCACGTACGTACGGAACACGGCACTCACGAGCAGCTCTCCTTTCTCCACTGAATGATCCACCGGGTGGGCAGGTCGGGCGCTCCCACCGGGTCAGTCGGTCGTTCCGATGCTAGACCGTCCCACTGACAACCGGCCCGGCCGGGGGTGATCGGGCCCGGGGTCAGCGGCCAGGACCTCGGCATCCGGACGGGCGGCCTCCGCCGGCCCCGGCCGGGGACCCAGCCAGGAAACACCCAGTGCCACCAGCAGGTTCACCCCGAGAGCGAGGGCACCCGCGTTCACGCCCCAGACCGGATCGTGCTCGGTGAAGACGAGGGCGCACACGAGGACTTCCCCGGTCACCAGGCCGCTCACCGCACCCCACAGGGTCAACTTCCGCCACACCAGGCCCAGCAGGATCATGGGAACAAGTTGGGCCATGCCCTCGTAGGAGATGAGGGAGAGCCGGACCAGGGTGTTGGGCTCGGTGTAGGTGAGGACCAGCGCCAGAACCCCCGTGGCCACGACCACCACTTGCGCGCCCAGCTTCTGCCGGTCCGGCCGGCCGGCCAGCCGGGGCAGGACACCCAGCACGCTCTTGCCCCACATCGTGCCGATGACCAGCATGAACACCGCCATGGGCACGATCGACGACAGAGCCGCCGCGGCCCCGATCAGGCCGACCGCCCAGGCGGGCAGCGAGTCCACGACGAGCTTGAAGAGGGCCAGGTTGGAGCCGGCCCCGGTCAGCCCGGGCACGACGAAGATCGCCGCCATGCCGAGCAGCATCGGCACGAAGAGCAGGACGTTGTAGAAGGGGAGCAGCATCGCGTTGCGGCGCAGGGCGTCGGCGCTGCGGGCGCCGAGGTAGCCCGCGACGGTGGTCGGGAAGATCACCACGGTCAGGGAGTTCAGGAAACTCGTGGTGACGTACCAGCCGCCGCCGAGCCCGCTGCCGCCGTGGCCGGTGAAGGTCAGCCACTCGGGCTTCTCCGCCACGACACGGTCCAGGAACGGGCCGTAGCCGTCGAAGTAGTGCACCGGGACGTAGATCGCGAGGAAGCCGAGCGTCCCGATGACCAGCAGGTCCTTGAGCACGGACACCCAGGCGCTGCCGCGCAGCCCGCTGATCACGACGAAGCCCGTGGTGACGGCGAAGGCGAGGAAGTACGCCCAGTTCAGGCTGATCGCGCCGTAGGAGATGGTGGAGACGACCACACCCATGCCCGTGATCTGGAGCTGGATGTAGGGGAGCAGACAGACGGTGGCGAGGATCGCGACGGCCGTGCCGAGCCAGGGCCGGCCGTAGCGGTGGGCGACCATGTCGGTGATGGTGACGAGGCCGTGCCGGCGCGCGTACGCCCAGAGGGTCGGACCGACGACATAGCCGAGGGCGTAGCCGCAGGACATGTACGCGATGACGTAGAGGACTGGGGCGCCGTGGTTGTAGCCCCAGCCCGCGGCGCCGAGGTAGCTGAAGCTGGTGTAGCCCTCGCCCGCCATCAGGACCCAGATGAAGACGGTGCCCAGGCTGCGGCCGCCCACCGACCACTCGGCCAGCCCGCCGCCCGCACCGCGGCCGCGGACGGCCAGCAGGCCCAGGGCGACGGTGAGCACCATGAAGCAGCCGAAGACGGAGGTGGCGACGGCGGCGTTCACACGCGCCCCCGCTTCCGGTCGCCGCGCCAGGCGAGGAAGACGGCGCCCGGGGTGAGCAGGGTCGCCAGCAACAGCCAGAAGAAGAGGAAGGGCAGCCCGAACACCGTCGGGTGGACCCGGTCCACGAGGGGCAGCGCGCCCAGGTAGAGCGCGTAGGGAATGAGCAACCACAACAAGGTGGGACGTTTCAGCACGCCGCAGACCCTAGCGGGGCAACCCGGCCTACCGAGTCACCCGGACCCCGGCCGACCCGGCTGCCCCGGCTGACCCGGCTGTTCTGGCTGTTCTGGCTGACCCTTTCGCCCCGGCTGACCCGGCTGACCTGGCTGTCCCGGCTGTCCCGGCTGCTCTGGCTGCTCTGGTTGCTCTGGTTGCTCTGGTTGGCTCTGACCGTCCCGACTGACCCCGGTTGCCCTGCCTGCCCCGCCTGCCCCTGGCTGCCCCTGTTGCTCACGGCCGTTTCCAGCCGCTCCCAGCCGTTCTCAGCCCCTTCACGGCCTCGAAGCGGAATCGCCGGCGGCGGTGCAACCCTTTCTCGGGCGCCGGTGTTCCAAGGGGTGAAAGGCAGAGACGGCGGAGAGCGGGCCGGTCAGGGGCCGACTCTTCTCGTCAGGCCCGACCCTGGTCACGTCTCTCCCATGAACAAGGAGGACTCGCTCGTGGACGACCTCGCGTCTTTGACCGCGACTCAGCTCGCCGCACTGATCCGGAACCGCAGCGTCTCGCCCGTGGAGGCCGTCCGCGGCAGCCTGGAGCGGATCGAGCGCCTCAATCCGTCGGTCAACGCCTTCGTCACCGTCTGTGGTGACGAAGCGCTCGCCGCCGCCGAGCAGGCCGAGCGGGAGGTGATGTCTGGTGCCGAGCTGGGCCCCTTGCACGGCGTTCCCATCGCCGCGAAGGATCTCGATCCCGTCGACGGCGTCCGGATCACTCGTGGCTCGCGCCTGTTCGCCGACGACGTGGCGCAGGAGACGATCCTCTGCGTCGACCGCCTGGTGCGGGGCGGCGCGATCGTCGTCGGCAAGACGAACACCCCGGAATTCGGCTTCAAGGCCACCACGGACAACGCGCTGTTCGGCCCCACCTCCACCCCGTTCAACCTCTCCATGAACGCGGGCGGCTCCTCCGGCGGGAGCGCCGCCGCGGTCGCCTCGGGCATGGTCCCCCTGGCCCAGGGCTCGGACGCCGGCGGCTCCCTCCGCGTGCCCGGCGCCTTCTGCGGCGTCTTCACGATGATGACGACGTTCGGCCGGGTGGCCGTCCCGGCCCGCCCCAACGCCTTCCGCCGCTACAACCCCATGGTCTGCTACGCCCCCTTGGCCCGCTCCGTGGAGGACGCCGTCCTCGGGCTGGACCTGATGTCGGGGCCGCACTCCCGCGACCCTTACTCCTTCCCCGTCACCGACACCCTCGCCTCGGCCATGGAGCCCTCCCTCGCCGGGATGCGGATCGCCTATCTCCCCGACCTGGGCGGCTACCCGGTGGAGCCGGAGGTCGAGCGGATCGTCCGGGACGCCCTGCCCGCCCTGAAGGAGGCCGGGGCGGAGATCATCGAGCCGGATTTCCGGCTGCCGATGCCGCACGGCGAGCTGACGGCCATGTGGCGCCGTTACCTCTCCCTGTGCCACGCGGAATCCGCCGAGGTCACCCGGCGGCTGGGCATGGACTTCCTCGGCGAGGAGGGCCGCGTCATCGACCCCGAGTACCTGGACAGCGTGCGCACCGGCGCTGCGCTGACCGCCGTCGATTTCCGCCTCGGCGACCTGCTGCGCACCCAGATCCTGGAAGCCTTCGAAGCCGTCTTCGACGACTTCGACCTGATCGTCAGCCCGGTCAACTCGGTGGCGGGCATACCCAACGACACCACCCGCACCACCGTCGGCCCCCGCCAGGTGCAGGGCGAGGATGTCGACCACCTGGTCGGCTGGTCGCTGACCAGCCCGTTCAACCTGATCGGCAGCCCTGCCGCGACCATCCCGGCCGGTTTCGCGTCCAACGGCGTCCCCGTCGGCCTCCAGCTCGCGGCCCGGCGGCACAACGACCACGCCGTCGTCCGGGGCGCCACCGCCTTCCAGGCCCGGGCGCCCTGGCAGAACCACTACCGCACTCTCTGGGGCTCGCTCTCCAGCGGCAGCTGACCCGCCGGACCCACCGGGCCCGGCGGGTCCGCAGTCACACTCACCTAAGGAAGGACGGTCCCACCCATGGAGAACCCGGTCATCTCCGGGCCGGACGCCCCGGGCACGGCGCCGAGGGCGGCGCTCTTCGACCTCGACGGCACCCTGGTCGCCACGGAACACCGCAGCCGCGCCGCGTGGACCCGGCTGTTCCAGAACCACGGGCTGCCCGTGGACGACGCGCTGCTCGCCACCTTCGTCGGGCGGCGCGGCCAGGAGGCCCTCGGCGATCATGTGCACCGGTTCGCCGGCAGCACCGTCGACGAGCTCTTCCAGGAGGCGGTCGGCTATCTCAACGGCCCCGACAGCCCGCCCGCCTACCCGGTGCCCGGCGCCGAGGCGCTGGTGAAGCGGCTGCACGCCGAAGGCGTCCCGATCGGCGTGGTCACCTCCGGCCTGCGGGAGCACGTCCAGGCCCTCCTCGATCTGGTGGGCGGCGCCGACCTCTTCGCCACCATCATCACGGCCGAGGACGTGAGCCTGGGCAAACCGCACCCCGAGGGCTATCAGGCGGGCTGCGCGGCCCTCGGCGTCGAACCGGCCCGGGCGGTCGCGTTCGAGGACGCCCCCGCCGGTATCGCGGCGGCCAAGAGCGCCGGGATGGCCTGCGTGGGCATCACCACCACCCACCCGGCCGCCGATCTCCGGCAGGCCGACCACGTGGTGCCCGACCTCACCGAGGTCGCCTGGCCACCGATCCCCCACGGCACCACCGTGTGACGGCCACCCCGACGGCCGCCCCGAGCGGCGCCCCCTGAGACGGACACCTCTTCAAGGACAGGACCTGCCATGCGGTCACAGCACTCCGGCACGGAGAGCGGGGAAAGCCCCCGGGACGGGAAGCCGGCCCCGGCACCCGCCGGGGGAACACCCGCACCGCCCGTTCCCCCCGGGGACAGCGGCGCGGGCGGTGCGGCCCGCCCGCAGGGCGCGCAGCGGTGGCGGCTCCTGGCGGTCCTGCTGGCCGCCCAGTTCATGGCCAATGTGGACACCGCCATAGCCAATATCGCCGCACCCTCCATCCAGAGCGGGCTCGGCGCCTCCGGCGGCGAGGTCGGGCTGGTGATCTCCGGCTATGTGGTGGCCTACGCGGTGCTGCTGGTGATCGGGGCCCGGCTGGGGGCGGCCCACGGGCACCGCCGGATCTTCGACCTGGGCATGGCGGTGTTCACGGCGGCGTCCCTCGCCTGCGCCCTGGCGCCCGGGCCGGCGGTGCTCATCGCGGCCAGGGTGGTCCAGGGCGCGGGCGCAGCCCTGATGGTGCCTCAGGTCCTCAGCGGCATACAGCTGCATTTCGCCGGCCGGCACCGCATCAGGGCCCTGGGCTACTACGCCGTCGCCCTCTCCGGCGGCGCCGTCGCCGGGCAGGCGGCGGGCGGGCTGCTGATCGCGGCCGACATCTACGGCCTGAGCTGGCGCCCGATATTCCTGATCAACGTCCCCATCGGGCTGCTGCTCATCGCCGCGGCGGCCCGCTGGATGCCCGACGACAGGCCGGACACCCGGCAGGCCCGCGAGACGCGCGAGCTCGACCTGTGGGGCATGGTGACGCTCGGGGCCGCCGTGCTGCTGCTCATCGTCCCGCTGCTGCTGGGTACGGACCAGGGCTGGCCGGTGTGGATGTGGGTGTCCCTCGCCGGAAGCGTGGCGGCGTTCCTCGCCTTCCGGCGGAGCGAGCGCTCCCTGACCGCCCGGGGGCGGCGGCCGCTGATAGCCGAGGAGGTGATCCGGGAGCCCGCCGTGCGCTGGTCCCTGATCGCCCACGGCGTGACCACCATGACGTACTTCGCCCTGCTGTTCGTGCTGGCGATCTACCTTCAGGACGGTCTCGGCCGGGGCCCGGCCTACGCCGGGATGGCGATGGTCTCCTGGGTGGCCGCGTTCGGGCTGGCCGGGCCCCTGCTGGCCCGCATACCCGAGCGCCACAGGGCGGCCATGCCCGCCCTGGGCTGTCTGATATTGGCCGTGGGCTACGCCGCCGTCTGGACGTACCTGCTGGCCGGGCACCGGAGCGGCCCCACCCTGTTCGTGCTCCTGGGCGTGGGCGGGCTCGGCCTGGGCATCAGCTCCAACGCCCTCATCGGCTGGATGACGTTCGCCTTGCCCGACCGCTACGCCGCCGACCTCTCCGGCGTCATCAGCACCAACGCCCAGCTGTGCGGGGCACTGGGGGTCGCGGCCCTCGGCGGGTGCTTCCTCGCCCTGACGGAGAGCGGCTCCCCCGGGCGCTCCGCCCGGGCCCTGGGAATCTTCCTCTGCGTCTGCGTGGCGCTGTCGCTGCTGAGTGCCGTGGCGGCCCACCGCGGCACCCGAGGCCGCCCGGCCGGCTGACTCCGGCCCGGCCCCCGACCCTGGGCCCAGGGCCCAGGGCCTCAGCCCCCGCGCCACGTCCGTCCTAGGCCCCCAGCAGCCGCGAGACCGTGTAGATGCACAGTCCCGCCAGTGCGCCCACCACCGTGCCGTTGATCCTGATGAACTGCAGGTCGCGGCCGATATGCGCCTCGATCTTGCGGGAGGTGTGGTCGGCGTCCCAGCCGGCCACGGTGTCCGTGATCAGGGCGGTGATCTCGTCCCGGTAGGTCGTCACCACATAGACGGCCGCGTCCTCCAGCCACCCGTCGAACTTCTCCCGCATCCTGGCGTCCGACGCCAGCCGCGTGCCCAGCGAAAGGACCGCCGCCCGCACCCGCAGCCGCAGCTCACTGCGCTCGTCCTCCGCGGCCGCCACGATCATCGCCCGGACCGAGCCCCACGCCGAGGCGATCAGGTCCTGCACCTCGCCCCGGCCCAGCACCTCGGACTTCAGCCGCTCGACCCGTGCCCGGGTGTCCGTGTCGGACTGCAGGTCGCGGGCGAAGTCGGCGAGGAAGCGGTCGACGGCGCCGCGCGCCGGGTGGTCGGGCATGTCGCGCATCTCCGCCGCGAAGCGCAGCAGCTCCTTGTAGACCCGCTCGCCGACCTTCCGGTCCACGAACCGCGGCGTCCAGCCCGGTGCGCCGCCCGTGACCGCGCCCATCACGGAGTCGCCGTGCTCCACGAGCCAGTCGTGGGCCCGTACGCACACCAGGTCCACCACCCGGTGGTGGCCGCCGTCCGCGACGATCCGGTCCAGCATGCCCCCGATGCCGGGGGCGATCTCCTGGGCGTCGGCCCGCCGGGTGATGGCCTCCCCGACGACCGCCTGCACATCGGAGTCCCGCAGGACGGTCAGGGCCCCGCGCAGCGCCGTGGCCAGCTCGGCGGTCACCCGGTCGGCGTGCGCGGGCTCGGCCAGCCAGGCCCCCAGCCGGGAGGAGATCCCCACGGCCCGCAGCCGGACGCGGACCACGTCGCCGGAGAGGAAGTTCTCGCCGACGAATTCGCCGAGGCTCTGGCCCAGCTGGTCCTTCTTGGTCGGGATGATCGCCGTGTGCGGGATCGGCAGCCCCATCGGGCGGCGGAAGAGCGCGGTCACGGCGAACCAGTCGGCCAGGGCACCCACCATGCCCGCCTCGGCCGCGGCCGCCACATAGCCCGCCCAGGCGCCCGCCCCCGAGTCCTGCGCCCATTTCGCCAGGGCGTAGACGAGCGCCACGAAGAGCAGCAGCCCGGTCGCGAGCGCCTTCATGCGGCGCACACCGCGGTTTTTCTCCTCATCTGCGGCGCTATAGGTGAGACCGCCCACCGCAGCGGGCATCACCCTTTCGGCGGTTGCCGCATCGTCACCAGGGGACTGTTCCATCCGCACCACCCGTTCCGGCCGTCTCCTGTGCATTGTCCCTACTCGACGTACTCAGGGAACGGACCGGGAGTTCCCCGCGTCTGACAAGTCGCATGTGACACGTTGTGTGATCCGTCCGGCCGCCGGGTGCCCCCGGGGCCACCGTGGGATCATGGAACGGCGATCGGACCGCGAGGGCGCTGTTGCTGATCAGTCGCTGTTTTCGTGCCCGGTTCCGCCCCCGGAGCGTCTCGCTCCGCCACCCCCCAGGAGACACCCGCCATGAACAGGCCACCCTTGCCCCGCGGCACGGCCTACGCCGTCCTCGCCGCACTGGCGGCCGTGGTGATCCTCGTCTCGACCGCGATATTCGCCGGGGTCGGCGGGCGTGCCGGACAGACCGCCACGGGGCCGCGCGACACCCCCGCCACCACCGCGGCCGCCTCCGGCGCCTGGATCGGTTCCTGGGCCACCTCCCCCTCCTCCGCCGAGCCCAACACCCTCCGCGGCTTCCCCGGACAGTCCATCCGTAACGTCGTGCACACCAGCATCGGCGGCACCGGCGCCCGCATCCAGCTCTCCAACCTCTACGGCACCCAGCCGCTGGCCGTCACCCACGCCTCGCTCGCCCTCGCCGCGCGCCCCGGCTCCCCCGCCGCGGCGCCCGACAGCATGCGCCGCCTGACCTTCGCCGGGCAGCCCACGACGACCATCCCGGCCGGGCAGTCCCAGCTCAGCGACCCCGTCCAGCTCGTCGTCCCGGCCGCCCGCGACCTGCTGGTCACCACCTTCTCCCCGACCCCCTCGGGCCCGGTGACCCACCACCCGCACGCCCGTCAGACGTCCTACCTCGCCCAGGGCGACCGGACCGAGGACACCGCCGGCGCCGGATACACCACCAAGAGCAAGTACTGGCGCTACCTGACCGCCGTCGACGTCTGGACCCACGAGGCCGACGGCGCCGTCGTCGCCCTCGGCGACTCCATCACGGACGGCGTCACCGCCACCCCCGACGCCAACCGCCGCTGGACGGACTTCCTCGCCGCCCGCCTGCGCACCGAGCCGGGCGCACCCCGCTACGGCGTCCTCAACGAGGGCATCAGCGGCAACCGCGTCCTCCTCGGCAACACCGGCCCCGCCCCGGTGAACAACCCCAGCGCCCTCGAACGCCTCGACCGTGACGTCCTCTCCCGCGCGGGCGCCCGCGTCGTGGTCGTCGAGCTCGGCATCAACGACATCCTGCGGCGCCCCCAGCAGAGCGATCCCCAGCAGATTGTGGCGGGCCTGCGCAAGCTCGTCGAGCGGGCCCACGCACGGGGTCTGCGCGTCGTCGGCTCGACGCTGACGCCCTTCGGCGGCCACCGCGGCGGGCAGCCGCCCCAGGAGGCCGTACGCCAGGGCGTCAACGAGCTGGTGCGCTCCGGAAAGGTCTTCGACTCCGTCGTGGACTTCGACCTGGCCCTGCGGGACCCGGCGGCCCCCCTGCGGCTGCTCCCGCAGTACGACTCCGGCGACCACCTCCACCCGAGCGACGCCGGGTACGCGGCGATGGCCCGCGCCCTGAACCTCGACACCCTCAAGGGCCAGGCCCAGACGGCGCTCTGAGCGCCCGCGCGGCCCCGGCCGGTCCCGCGAGAGGGCGTCACTCCAGGGGCTTGCGGCGCTCCTCTCGGAGCTGCTCGCGCCGCGCCCGGCGCTCCTTGCGGGCGACGCCCACCCCGCCCCAGAAGGCCAGCCCGGTGATCCGCACCCGCGGAGCCCCGGGGGTGCCCGGGCCGCCGGCTTTGTCGTCGAAGCCGCCCATGATGCCGACGCCGCCGACCTGCACGTCCAGGTCCGGCGGTGCGATCACCTGCATCCCGCCCATGATCGCGAAGCAGCGGATGACGACCTCACGGTCCTCGAAGCGCGCCTCGCGCAGATCGATCTCCCCGCCGCCCCAGAAGGCGAACGCCGTGAAGCGGCGCGGCGCGGTCCAGCTGCCCCGACGCTGGAAGCCGCCCATGACGGCCACGGCCCAGGTCGAGCTCGGCGGCCCGCCGATCCGGTCCGCCCACCCCTCCGCCACCGGCGCAGGCGCGCCCCTCTCGGCGAGGGAGGTCGCGGACCCGGGCACCGGCAGGTCCCGGACGAGCGGCTCCAGCTCCCCGTGCGTCCGCGCCTTGTAGACCGCGTCCAGCCGCTGCGCGAACTCCTCCATGTCCAGCCGCCCCTCGGCGACGGCCTCGCGCAGCGCCTCGGCGACCCGGTCACGCTCGGCATCGGAGGCCCGCATTTCCGGCAGTTCGCTCATCATGTCGAACAGCCTAACGAGAACGAGCCGCCCCGCTACCGAGGCGCCCCGCTAGCGGGGCGCGGTGCGACCCTCCGCGTACATCTTGGCGATGACGTCCTCGATGTCCGGCTCCCGCACCGACAGGTCCACCAGCGGATACCTCTCGGCGACCGCGGCCACGATCGGCGCCGCGCTGGCTCCGGTGGCGAACGCCAGCCACTGGCGCGGCCCTTCGACCTTGACCGTCCGCGCCCCGGGCACGTCCTCGATCGGCGGAAGCTCACGTTCGAGGTCGACCACGAGGGTGCGTTCGCTCTCCCCCACCGCGTGCAGACCGCTCAACCCCCCGTCGTAGACCAGCCGCCCGTGGTCGATGACCATCACGCGCTTGCACAGCTGCTCGATGTCGGTGAGGTCGTGCGTGGTGAGCAGCACCGTCGTGCCCTGCCGCGCGTTCACCTCCCGCAGGAACTCCCGCACCTTCGCCTTGCTGACCACGTCCAGGCCGATCGTCGGCTCGTCCAGGTAGAGCACCTCGGGGTCGTGCAGCAGCGCGGCGGCGATGTCACCGCGCATCCGCTGGCCGAGCGAGAGCTGCCGCACGGGCACGTCCAGGAGGGCGCCGAGGTCGAGGAGGTCGACGCAGCGCTCCATATTGGCCCGGTAACGGACGTCGGGGATCCGGTACATGCGGCGGACGAGTTTGTAGGAGTCGCGCAGCGGCAGGTCCCACCACAGGGACGTGCGCTGCCCGAAGACGACCCCGATGCGGTGCGCCAGCTTCGTGCGGTCGCGGGAGGGGTCGATGCCCGCGACGCGCAGCCGGCCCGCGCTGGGCGTCAGGATGCCCGTCAGCATTTTGATGGTGGTGGACTTCCCGGCGCCGTTGGGGCCGATGTACCCGACCATCTCCCCGCGCGGCACGGAGAAGCTGATGTCGTCCACGGCCCGCACCCGGCACCGCTCGCGGCGCAGGAACCCCTTCCTGCGGTGGACGTCGAAAACCTTCTCGACACCGGCGAGTTCGATAAAGCCTTCCACCATGCTCAGCTCCGCTCTAGCTTCCCGTGCTCCGGTAGCTCCTCAGTCCCGCCCGCCACACCAGCCCGGCACCCGTGAGCATCACGACCGCGACCGCCGGCCCGCAGAAGTCCACCCAGTCCGGCAGCCCCAGCGAGTCCTCCCGGCCCAGGAGCCGCAGCGCCGGCAGCCAGTTGACGAAAGCCAGGGGCACGACGAACGTCACCCCGCGGACCAGTTCCTCGGCGAAGACCGTGGGCGGGTACTGGAGCATCACCGAGCCGCCGTAGGTGAAGGAGTTCTGCACCTGGGCCGCGTCGGTGGCCCAGAACTGGAAGGCGGCACCCGCGATGAAGACCGAGGTGAAGATCAGCGCGCCGGTAAACACCATCACCACGACGAAGAGGGCCTTGGGCACCGTCCAGGCGACGTCCACCCGCGCCAGCCCCCAGCCCAGGATCAGGACGCCCTGGCTGATGCGCCCGAGCCGGCGCAGCGCGAACCGGTCGGCGGCCACCTGCGCGAGCACCGGGGCCGGGCGCACCAGGAGGGTGTCGAGCGTGCCGTCGCGCACCCGCTGCCCGATCTTGTCCATGGTGCCGAGGGCGAGGTCGGCGAGGCCGAGGGACGTGCTCGTCGCCCCGTACAGCAGCGCGATCTCCGCGAGGGAGAAGCCGCCCAGGGCGTCGATGTGGGAGAACATCAGCACGATGGCGACGAAGTCGAGCGCGCTGGCGGCGAAGTTGCCCAGCGCCGTCAGCACGAACGACAGCCGGTAGGCCATCGTGGAGCGCACCCACATCGCGACGATCAGCCCGTAGGCCCGCAGTCCTTCGGCCACGGGCAGCGGCCTAACCACCCTGCACCACCACCTTCGTCGTCGCCAGGGCCTGCACGCCCCGCCCGGCCGCCAGCAGGACCGCCGCCCAGAGCGCCTGGAAGCCCAGCGCCCCGGCCAGGGCGGCGCCGCCGTACCGGCCGAGCAGGACGTCGACGGGCACCTGGAGCATGGCCGCCCACGGCAGCGTCCGCACCACCTCGCCGAACGCGCCGGGGAAGACGGTCAGCGGTAGCAGCAGCCCCGAGAAGAACATGCACATCAAATGGCTGATCATGTTGACGCCGGCGCCGTCCAGAAGCCAGAACGCGCACAGCCCCACCAGGAAGTTCACCGCGAAGCCCACGACGACCCCGAGGAAGACCGACAGGAGGAAGACCGCCCAGCGCAGGGGGTCGGCCGGCAGGGCCAGTTCAAAGGCGAGCGCGCCGACCGTCAACGGCACGATGCCGCGCCCCAGCAGGTGGAAGGCCGCCCGCCCCAGGTCGCCGGCCAGCCACCACAGCTGGAGGTCGGCGGGCCGGTACAGGTCGACGGCGATGTCCCCGGAGCGGATGCGCCCCTGGAGCTCCTCCTGGAAACCGCCGCCGAGCAGGGCCGTGGCTGCGAGCAGCGCCTGGCTGACCCAGACGAACGTCAGGGCCTGGGACTGGTCGTAGCCGCCCAGGTGCGGGCGCTCGTCCCACAGGGCGATGAAGGTGTAGGCGATGACGAAGCCGAAGACGGTGTTGGTGAAGACGCCCGCGGCAGTGGCCACCCGGTAGGTGGCATACCGTCGGAAACCACTCACCGCAACGGCCGCATACAGCCGCATCCCGGGACGCCTCTCGTCGTTGAACCTCGATAGTCCGCTGACCCCGAAGCGCAGGAGCCTAGCCGTCCGGCACCGGCATCGACCACGCATATTTCACCCGGTGGAGTGGTCGGGTTGATCCGGACGGCCCTGACAGAGCGGTCACAGGTGCGCTACGTCCCCCCGGCGCGGAACGCATGATGCGAGAGTGGTTTCGGGGCATACGCCGCACGGCGACCGCCCGACACGACACCGCCTCACCGAGGCACAACCCCGGTGGCGGCCGAGGAGTCCCTACAGACATGAGCGACGAGCAGGCACAGCAGCAGCCGGCCGGCGGTGATGCGAACACCGGACCGGCGGGCTGGTCGCCGCAGGGCGGGAGGGCCCGCAGATCCGCCCGCCCCAAGCGGACGGGCTGGCGCCGGCTCCTGCCGACGTGGCGCATGGTGCTCGGCACGTTCCTGCTGATCGTCCTGGGCATCGCGGGCGTCCTGATCGCGGGGTACACCCTCGTCGACATCCCCCCGGCCAACAAGGCGGCCACCGCCGAGAGCAACGTCTTCCTCTACGCCGACGGCTCCCAACTCGCCCGCGACGGCGAGGTCAACCGCGAGAGCGTCCCCCTGTCGAAGGTCCCCAAGGACGTCCAGCACGCGGTCCTGGCCGCCGAGGACCGCGATTTCTACTCCGAGTCGGCCGTCAACCCCGAGGCGATGGTCCGCGCCGCGTGGAACACCGCCACCGGCAAGGGCAAGCAGTCCGGCTCCACCATCACCCAGCAGTACGTGAAGAACTACTACCTGGGGCAGGAACAGACCATCAGCCGCAAGGCCAAGGAATTCTTCATCGCCATCAAGCTCGACCGCGAGTCGAGCAAGGACCAGATCCTCGAAGGCTATCTGAACACCAGCTACTTCGGACGGAACGCCTACGGCATCCAGGCCGCCGCCCAGGCGTACTACGGCAAGGACTCCGACAAGCTCGACGCCGCCGAGGGCGCCTACCTCGCCACCCTCCTCAACGCGCCCAGCGCCTACGACGTGGGGGCCCACCCGGAGAACAAGCCGCGCGCCACCTCCCGCTGGAACTACGTCCTCGACGGCATGGTCAAGAAGAAGTGGCTCACCAAGGCCGACCGCGCGGCCATGAAATTCCCCGCCCCCGGCAAGTCCAAGCCCCGGCTGAGCATGGCCGGACAGCGCGGCTACCTCGTGGAGGCGGTCAAGGACTACCTGACCAGCAGCAACATCATCGATGATCAGACGCTGGCCGCCGGCGGCTACCGCATCACCACCACCATCGACCGCAAGAAACAGGACGCGTTCGTCGACGCCGTGCAGAAGCAGCTGATGGACGAGCTCAGCGACAGCCGCCCGGTCGACCGGTACGTACGAGCCGGAGGCGCCTCCATCGACCCGAAGTCGGGCCGGGTCGTCGCCCTCTACGGCGGCGTCGACTACACCAAGCAGTACGTCAACAACGCCACCCGCCGCGACTACCAGGTCGGCTCCACCTTCAAGCCGTTCGTGTTCACCTCGGCCGTCGACAACGACGCGACGACGCAGAACGGCCGGCCCATCACCCCCGACACGGTCTACGACGGCACCGACAAGCGCCAGGTGCAGGGGCCCGGCGGCCCGGTGGGCTACGCCCCCGAGAACGAGGACGGCTTCTCCCGGCCGCGCATCACCGTCACCAAGGCCACCGACCTGTCCGTCAACGCCGTCTACGCGCAGATGGCCCAGGACGTCGGCCCCGCCAAGGTCAAGGAGACCGCCGTCGCCCTCGGGCTCCCCGAGAAGACCCCCGACCTGACCGCCACGCCCTCCATCGCCCTCGGCGTCGCCACCGCCAGCGTCCTGGACATGACCCAGGCGTACGCGACCCTCGCCAACCACGGCCGGCACGGCCCGTACAGCTTGGTCGACAAGGTCACCAAGAGCGGCGAGGACCTCCAGCTGCCCGCCAAGGACATCAAGCAGGCCGTCTCCCGCGAGGCCGCCGACACCACGACCGCGATCCTGGAGAGCGTCGTCGACAACGGCACCGGCGCCGCGGCCCAGGCCGCCGGACGGCCCGCGGCGGGCAAGACCGGCACGGCGGAGGAGGACAAGGCCGCCTGGTTCGCGGGCTACACCCCCGACCTGGCCACCGTCGTCGCCGTGATGGGCCAGGACTCCGACACCGGCGACCAGAAGCCGCTCTACGGGGCGGGCGGGCTGCCCCGCATCAACGGCGGCGGCTTCCCGGCGCAGATCTGGGCCGCCTATACGGCCGACGCCCTGGACGGCACCCCCGCCAAGGGCTTCGACCTGAACACCGCGAGCGGCGGACGCGTCCCGCCCCTGGAGCCGCCCACGTCCGCGCCGCCCCCGCCGGCCACCAGCGCCCCGCCGGTCCCGACGCCCTCGCCGTTCCCCCCGCCGAGGACCTCGGCACCGCCGCTGCCGCCGACCGGCCCGCCGACCCCGCCGGGCCCGCCGACCGGGCCGCCCACCCCGCCGTTCTTCACCTTCCTGCCCCCCGAGCCGGGAGGCGGGCCCGGGGGCGGAGGACTGGACGGCGATCTGCTGGGCGGCTACTGAGCGCTCAGTGCCCGGAGGTCGCCTTCAGGCCGACCACGGCCACCAGCAGCAGGACGATGAAGAAGATGCGCGCGGCGGTCGCCGGCTCGCCCAGCACCACCATGCCGAGCACCGCCGCGCCGGCCGCGCCGATGCCCACCCACACGCCGTAGGCGGTGCCGATGGGAAGGGTCCGCGCGGCCTGCGAGAGCAACAGCATGCTGGCGGCGATACCCGCGACGGTGAACACGCTCGGCCACAGCCGGGTGAACCCGTCGGTGAACTTCATGCCGATCGACCAGCCGACCTCGAGCAGACCGGCGACGGCGAGCAGAACCCATGCCATGACGGCACCTCCGTGGATCGTTCTCCTACAGGGGTGCGTCGTCTTGTCCTGACCCGGTACGGCGCGTCTCGTCGGGCACTGACGACCGTATCAAAAAGGACTAATTGCCGGTAGTGACCAAGGGCCGCGCGAGGCGACAGCGGACACCGCTACAGATACAGCCCCGTGGAGTCCTCCGACCCCTCCAGCCGCTCCGCCGCCACCGCGTGCAGATCCCGCTCGCGCATCAGGACGTACGCGACACCGCGCACCTCCACCTCGGCCCGGTCCTCCGGGTCGTACAGCACCCGGTCACCCGGCTCCACCGTGCGCACGTTCTGTCCGACCGCGACGACCTCGGCCCAGGCCAGCCGGCGGCCCACCGCCGCCGTCGCCGGAATGACGATCCCGCCGGTGGACCGGCGCTCGCCCTCGGGGATGTCGGTCCGCACCAGCACCCGGTCGTGGAGCATCCGGATGGGCAGCTTGTCGTGGGTGGTGTTCTTACTCACGCCATGACCGTACCTGCCCGCGCCCCGCCCCGAGGCCACAGGTCATGGATCCGCCGGTGTGAGCTACGCCCGCCGACGACGCGAGGAGACCGCCAGCAGCCCGATCACACCCACGGCCACCATGGCCACCGGCACGATCCGCTCCAGCCGCGGCGCACCCTCGTCCGTCACGAACCGCCCTCGAACATCCGTCACCAGACGGTTCGCCGCCACATAGGCCCGCCCGGCCGTGTGGTCCACCTTCGCGGCCACCTTCGCCTTCGCATCGCCCATGATCGTCTTCGGATGCATCCGCACCCCGATCTCGTCGAGCGTCACGGCGAGCTCGTTCCGCCTGCGGGCGATGTCCGCCTCGATCTGCGCAGGGGTCCTGGCATCCGACACCGCGCTGCCTCCGTCGTCTCGAAAAGAGTGATGATGACTGATTAGGACAGTCTGTCAGCTCGCCGCACCCCGTGCCCCGCGGCACCCCCGATCGAGGACCTGACTACTCTCGGGGACACAGCCCCCAGCGCACCGGACGTCACGAGGAGACCCATGAGCGAGCGACTGCAGCCCGGCGACAGCGCCCCCGCCTTCACCCTGCCCGACGCGGACGGCCGGCAGGTCTCCCTCGCCGACCACAAGGGCCGCAAGGTCATCGTCTACTTCTACCCCGCCGCCCTCACCCCCGGCTGCACCAAGCAGGCGTGCGACTTCACCGACAACCTCGACTTCCTCGCCGGCCACGGCTACGACGTCATCGGCATCTCGCCCGACAAGCCCGAGAAGCTCGCCAAGTTCCGCGAGAAGGAAGACCTCAAGGTCACCCTCCTCGGCGACCCCGACAAGGACGTCCTCACCGCCTACGGGGCCTTCGGCGAGAAGAAGCTCTACGGCAAGACCGTCACCGGCGTCATCCGCTCCACCGTCATCGTCGACGAGGACGGCAAGGTCGAACGCGCCCTCTACAACGTCAAGGCCACCGGCCACGTCGCCAAGATCATCAAGGACCTGGCGCTGTAGCCCGCCGCACCACCGGCCGCTCCTCCGGCTCGTCCTCGGCCTCCGGCAGGTCGAGGACGGCCTCGGCACCGCCACCCTCCGCCGTACCGAACTCCAGCCGGGCCCCCAGCACCACCGCCTGACCCACCGCGATCGTCAGCCCCAGACCGTGCCCCGTGCCCCGCTCCGGCGCCGCCGTACGGAACCGCCGCGGCCCCTGGTCCATCAGCTCCGGCGGATAGCCCCCGCCGTGATCCCGGACCACGATGCGCGTCCCGTCCACGGTCACCTCGATCGGCGGCTTCCCGTGCTTCGCCGCGTTCGCCAGGATGTTCACCAGGATCCGCTCCACCCGGCGGGCGTCCGTCGCCACGATCCGGCCCTCGCCGACCACCGCGACCGCCACATCGTCCACCCCCCGCTGCCCCCGCGCCCGCTTCACGATCCCGCGCACCAGCGACGGCAGCTCCACCGGATCCAGCTGCGCCCGCTCCACCCCGGAATCCAGCCGCGAGACCTCCAGCAGGTCCTCCACCAGCGACCGCATCGTCTGCGCCCGCTCCTGCACCATCTCCACCGCCCGCGGATGCGGCAGCAGCTCCGCCGACGCCACCAGCCCGGCCACCGGCGTCCGCAGCTCGTGCGCCACATCCGCCGTGAACTCCCGCTCCGCCTCCACCCGCGCCGCCAGCGACATCGCCATGTGGTGCACCGAACGGCCCAGCTCCGCCACCTCGTCCCGGCCACCGGCCGCCAGCGCCTCCGCGTCCGGCGGCCCGCCCGCGGCGATCCGCCGCGCCGCGGCCGCACTGCGCCGCAGCCGCCGCGACAGGCTCTGCGCCACGAACCACGCGACGACCGCCATCAGCGCGACCGTCGCCGCCCCCGCCACCACCAGCGCCTTGTCCATCGCCGTCTGCACCGGATCCCGGTCCGGATACGGCGCCGCCACCGACAGCACCTTCCCGCCCTCGACCTCCGTGGCCGCCCACACCCGCGGATCCCCGCCCCCGCTGATGTACGTACCCGACCGCCCCTTGGCCACCTCCCGCGACAGCTCGGCCGGCAGCGTCGAATCGTCGAGCTGCGCCCCCAGGGCGAGCTGGCCGTCCCGCTGGTAGACCTGGAGCGCCGAACTGAGCAGCCCGTCCTGGTAGGCCAGGGCCTGCCGGTCGCGCTCCACGGCCGCGATGTGGTGCACGGCCAGGCCCAGGACCACGACGGCGAGTGCGGTGACGAAGGAGATCGCGAGCGCGATCCGGCCGCGGATGCCCATCACGCGATCGGGTAAGTCTCGTGCGGCTCGCCCAGGGGCGTCGCCTTCGTGTAATCCACCGAGAGCCCCGTGAACGCCATCATCCCGTCAACGTTCTTCGCGCCGTAGAGGTGGAAACGGGCCGGGAACGACGCCACACCGGCACCGTTCGCCCCGCGCGAGACCTGCACCACACCACTGCCCTCAGCGCCGTCCACCGCGTACCGGTCCCACTTGATCCCGCTCGCCACCATGCCCGCGTCCGCGCACGTCAGCGTGATGATCTCCGGCTCCACCACCGGCTCACCCAGCCCGCACTCCCGGACCCCCGGCGCCCGCTGCGGCGACCGCGTCGCCGCCTGCGCCTCGGCCCGCGGAGCCTTCGACTTCTGCGCCGCGGCCGTCTTCGGGGCGTCGGCCACCGCGCTCGCCCGGTCCCACGCCTGGCTGAACCACACACCGCCGACCGCGAGAACGGTCACCGCCGCCAGGACCGCCACAACGGTCCGCATGCTCGCCCGGCGCGACTGGGCACGGTCGGCCATCGGCCTCTCTTCCTGGGTGGGGACACTCCGCGGGGGCGCACTGCGTGCCCTCTCGCCCTGAGGGACGGTGAAATCGGGTGGCGCGTTCCCTTCCCGCCTATATCAGGTTCCGCTTCCTGCCGCGTCAGCCGAGTGACCTATCTCGCGAACCCCCTCCCGACCGGTTTGAGCCGACGCGCAGCGCGCAGACGCATCACGTTCTGCGCATCCACGCGCGTACCAGCTCCAGCACGCGTACCAGCACTGCCGCACAGCGCGGCCGAACGACCGAGAGGAAGCCGAGCCGTGCCCACCGGCAGCAGCACCGAGGCCGACCCCGGCCACGACCCCGACCCGTCCGCCGTCAAACGCCACCGGGCCCTCTTCCGCGCCGTCGACCGACGCCGGAACCCCCGCCTCCGGCGTACCGACATCACCGTCACCGACGAGCGGACCGTCAGACGCGCCGTGAAGGCGGCCGCCCTCGGCAACGCCATGGAATGGTTCGACTTCGGTATCTACAGCTACCTCGCGGTCACCATCGGCGATGTCTTCTTCCCCTCCGGCAACGACACCGTCCGGCTGCTGTCCTCCCTGGCCACCTTCGCCGTCGCCTTCCTCGTCCGCCCCCTCGGCGGCCTCTTCTTCGGCCCCCTCGGCGACCGCATCGGCCGCAAGCGCGTCCTGGCCATGACCATGATCCTGATGGCCGCCGGCACCTTCGCGATCGGCCTGATCCCCTCCTACGCGGCCATCGGCTTCTGGTCACCGGTCCTGCTGATCTGCTTCCGCATGCTCCAGGGCTTCTCCACCGGCGGCGAGTACGGCGGCGCGTCCACGTTCATCGCCGAGTACGCCCCCGACAAACGCCGCGGTTTCTTCGGCAGCTTCCTCGAATTCGGCACCCTCGCCGGCTACATCGGCGCCGCCGGCCTGGTCACCCTCATGAGCTCGACGCTCGGCAGCGACACCATGAGCGACTGGGGCTGGCGCATCCCCTTCCTCGTCGCGGGCCCCCTCGGCCTCGTCGGCCTCTACCTGCGCATGAAGCTGGAGGACACCCCCGCCTTCCAGAAACTGGAGGAGGACAACCACAGCGAACACATCAGCAGCGAGACCGCCGAACTGCGGCAGATCTTCGTCAGCAACTGGTCACGGCTGGTCCTGTGCGTGGTCCTGGCCGGCGCCTACGGCATCACCGACTACATGCTGCTCTCGTACATGCCGACGTACCTCACGGACGAGCTGAAGTACGACGACGCCCACGGCCTGCTGGTCCTCATCGCCACGATGGCCCTGCTGATGGTGATCATCACCTTCGTCGGCCGCCTCAACGACCGAATAGGCCGCAAACCGCTGCTGATGGCGGGCATGGGCGGCTTCTTCGTCCTGTCGGTACCGGCGTTCCTGCTGCTGAAACAGGGCAGCCTCGTGGCCGTCTTCGCCGGCATGCTGATGCTGGGCCTGCCGCTGGTCTGCCTCCTGGGCACGATGTCGGCGGCGCTCCCGGCCCTCTTCCCCACCCACGTCCGCTACGGGTCGCTGTCCATCGGCTACAACATCTCCACGTCCCTCTTCGGCGGCACGACGCCGCTGGTCATCACGGGCCTGATCAGCGCCACGGGCAGCGACATGGTCCCGGCGTTCTACTCGATGGCGGCGGCCCTGGTGGGCATGATCGCGGTCGCCTGCATGAAGGAAACGGCCCAACAGCCGCTGGAGGGCTCCCCGCCGTCGGTGTCGACGAAGGAGGAAGCAGCGGAAATGGTGGAGTCCCGGGCCCCGGAGCCGCGCTTCTAAGCCTTGCCTCACGGATGGCGTAACCGATCGCGCGTACGGTCGTTGAACGCGTGAGGCTGCCGTGCTGGTGGCCGTACCCGAAACGCAACCGTCGCGCCCACCGGACGGGAACGGGGTACGGCCTATGGCCGTGCCCTTTTCCCTCCGGAGTGCTGGGGAGGGGAAGTATGCCGGTCAGTCCGTACATCCGGGAGTTGTCGGCCGAGGCGGCAGGTAGCGTCCGTCGGCCGTGCATCCATCCGGTGAGCGGCGGTCAAGGCCCCGCCGGAGTTCAGCTGCTTGGTCACCGATCCGCTGCCGGGTGCACCGGTGTCTGATCTCTACGACCGCGAAAGGCTGGTCACCGCTGTCGCAAAGTCGCGCGGTTGGGCCGCTCTGATGCGTGAGCTCGGCGTCAAAGCGAGCGGCGGCAGACGCAGAGTTCTCCAGGAGAAGGTCGCCGCCCACGGCATCGACACCAGCCACTTCAAACAGCGCAGTCCTTGGCGCAAGTACCCCGACGACGCCATAGCCAAGGCCGTCGCGTCGTCCACCACTCTGCGTGAAGTGGTCCAGAAGCTGGGCGCGCCCCCGGCTACGGGGACGCTCTCCCACATCCGGCGCCGCATCCTTGCCGCAGGCATCGACGTCAGCCACTTCCCCGGCCTGAACCGTCCACAGCTCGACCTGCCGCTCACCGCCGAGGAACTCAAGGCGTCCGCCGCAGTCGCGACCAGCGTTCGCGCCGTGGCACGAGATCTTGGCGTTCCCGACGACAGCCGGTCGCGCGCGGCACTCCGGCGCATGCTCAACGAGCTGGGCATCGACACCACACACTTCCGCAATACTCGGCTTGCGCTGCCTGAAGGCCGCGTGCGAGAAGCCATCGCCGATGCCACAAGTTTCGCCGACGTCATGCGCGCGCTCGGGTTGTCTGTGAACGACACCAATCACCGCCGCTTACGACGACGCGTAGCTGAACTCGGGCTGGACACGTCCCACTTCACACGGAAGCCTCGGGCCGCGATCCGGGTCACCGCTCCCCGGCCCATCGCCGATGAGGTTCTCCGAGTGCACCCCAAAGGGTCACCTCGCGTGAACCACCAGCGCCTCCGCCGAGCCCTCGGCGAGATCGGCGTCCCTTATCGCTGCATCTCCTGCGGCAACGAGGGCGACTGGCTGGGCCGACCGATCACACTGCAAATCGACCACATCAGCGGCGACTGGCTCGACAACCGGCCTGAGAATCTTCGCTACCTCTGCCCCAACTGCCACGCCCTGACAAGCACCTGGTGCCGTAACCGCCGAGGAGGACGCGAAGCCATCACGTAGCAGTCCCGGTGCCCTCGCAGCCGCCAAACCGATACGATGGTTGGCGGCTAGCGGCCGTGGCGCAGCAGGTTGACGCGATCGGTTTAGGTCCGATTTGTCCTTTTGGACTAGGTGGGTTCGAATCCCACCGGCCGCACAGCGAGAAGGGCCGCCCCCGACGGGACGGCCCTTCGGCGTTGACCGGAACCGCTCAGCCCAACAGCTCCCGAACCACCGGCACCAGCCCCCGGAACGCCTTCCCCCGGTGGCTGATCGCGTTCTTCTCGTCCGGGGTGAGCTCCGCGCACGTGCGGGTCTCTCCCAGCGGCTGGAGGATCGGGTCGTAGCCGAAGCCGAAGCCGCCCGTCGGTTCGTGGCGGAGGGTGCCCTCCAGGCGGCCTTCCACCACGCGTTCCGTTCCGTCCGGGAGGGCCAAGGCCGCCGCGCACGCGAAGTGGGCGGTCCGGTGTTCGTCGGCGATGTCGCTCAGCTGGGAGAGCAGCAGGTCGAGGTTGGCCTTGTCGTTGCCGTGGGCGCCGGCCCAGCGGGCGGAGAAGATGCCGGGGGCTCCGCCCAGGACGTCGACGCACAGGCCGGAGTCGTCCGCGACCGCGGGATGGCCGGTGGCGCGGGCCAGGGCGTGGGCCTTGAGGAGGGCGTTCTCGGCGAAGGTGACGCCCGTCTCCCGGACGTCCGGGACCTCGGGGTAGGCGTCGGCGCCGACGAGCTCGACGTCGAGGCCGGCGGACTCCAGGATGGCGTGGAGTTCGGTGACCTTGTTGGCATTGCGGGTGGCGAGGATCAGGCGCTTCATGGACGGATTATCCCAAGTCAGCCGGGCTTGCAGACGTTGGTCAGCTCCCCGGCCGCGTCCTTGACCGGGGTGAGGTCGGGCCGCTTGCCGTCGCGGAGGGAGGCGCTGACGTTGTCGGCGGCCGTCTGGAGGTGGTCGAGGGCCCGCTGGACGCTCTTGTCGTCCGTCTTGGCCTTGAGCTTGCGGCTCTCCGCCTCCAGGCTGTCGAGGGCCTTCTCCGCGGTGTCGGCGTTCGACAGGTCCCGTTCGAGGGCGTCGACGTCCTGGGTTATCTGGAGGGCCACGCGGGCGCAGTCGAAGGCTTTCTGCGCGGCGTCGCACCCCACCACCGCGGGTACGGCCAGGGCCACGAGGGCGGCGGCGGTCACGGCGGTGGTGCGGTGGCGGCGTACGGACATGGAAAGGCCCTCCCCGGCGGAGCGAGTACGGGTGCGCGGGCGATTCGCCGCGCACCCGTACCTATAAACGCCTGGATCGCAGAGAGGGTTGCCGTGCCGCGACCGGTGGAGCTACAGCGTCGCGGCGAGCGCCTCGCGCTGGGCAGCGTCGAGGGAGGCGCAGCCGGCGACGGCGAGGTCGAGGAGGGCGTTGAGCTCGTCGCGGGCGAAGGGCTCGGCCTCGGCGGTGCCCTGGACCTCGACGAAGCGGCCGTCGCCGGTGCAGACGACGTTCATGTCGGTCTCGGCGCGCACGTCCTCCTCGTAGCAGAGGTCGAGGAGGGGGACGCCGTCGACGATGCCGACGCTGACGGCGCCGACGGTGCCGGTGAGCGGCTGACGGCCGTGCTTGATGAGCTTCTTGCCCTGGGCCCAGGCGACGGCGTCGGCGAGGGCGACGTAGGCGCCGGTGATGGCGGCGGTTCGGGTGCCGCCGTCGGCCTGGAGGACGTCGCAGTCCAGGACGATGGTGTTCTCGCCGAGCGCCTTGAAGTCGATGACGGCGCGCAGGGAGCGGCCGATGAGGCGGGAGATCTCGTGGGTGCGGCCGCCGATCTTGCCGCGGACGGATTCGCGGTCGCCGCGGGTGTTGGTGGAGCGGGGCAGCATCGAGTACTCGGCGGTGACCCAGCCCTCGCCGGTGCCCTTGCGCCAGCGGGGCACGCCCTCGGTGACGCTGGCGGTGCAGAAGACCTTGGTGTCGCCGAAGGAGACGAGGACGGAGCCTTCGGCGTGCTTGCTCCATCCGCGCTGGATGGTCACCGGGCGGAGCTGGTCGGGGGTGCGGCCGTCGATGCGAGACATGGTGATGAGCCTATAGGCAACGCGAAGGGCCCCGTTCCGGTTCGGTGGGAACCGGGCGCGGGGCCCTTCGGCAGGAGCTCAGCGGCTCACATCATGTCTTCGATCTCGCCGGCGATCGGGTCGGCGTCGGTGCCGATGACGACCTGGATGGCGGTGCCCATCTTGACGACGCCGTGGGCGCCGGCGGCCTTGAGGGCGGCCTCGTCGACGAGGTCGGGGTTCACGACCTCGGTGCGCAGTCGGGTGATGCAGCCCTCGACCTCTTCGATGTTGTCGAGCCCGCCGAGCCCGGCGACGATCTTCTCAGCCTTGGTGGCCATGTGCACTCCTGGTTGTCTCGGCCCTTCGGCGGTCTCGCCGACCGGCTTTCACACGTTAGCCCACGTTCAGCCCAATTACGCGGGCGTATGTCTGTCATCTGGTGAAAGATGACGACCATCCGGCGCTGCGCTCCGGGATGCCCGGAACACCTCCCCAAGTGGTCTACACCAGTATGCGCCAAGCACCGAGTGGACTGTCGCCGGGGCGGCAGCCTGGAGGACGCAGATGAGTTCGAACGCCGCGGCGGTCCCCCAGCGGAAGTGGACGCAGGGCCTTTTCCAGAATCTGCAGAAGATGGGGCGCAGTCTCCAGCTGCCGATCGCCGTGCTGCCGGCGGCGGGCATCCTCAACCGGCTGGGGCAGCCGGACGTCTTCGGCAAGGACGGCCTGGGCTGGACGGATGTGGCGAAGGTCTTCGCGGGCGCGGGCGGCGCGCTCTTGGATTCCGGGCTGGGGCTGCCGCTGTTGTTCTGTGTCGGTGTCGCGATCGGCATGGCGAAGAAGGCGGACGGTTCGACGGCGCTGGCCGCGGTGGTGGCCTTCCTCGTGTACTTCTCGGTGCTGCACCAGTTTCCGGAGAGCTGTCCGACGGAGTCGAAGTTCGGCGGCGCGGGGCTGTGGAGCGGCGTCTGTGTGAGTACGGTCGGCGCGGCCGCGCCCGCCACGTTCCAGAATCCGGGGGTGTTCGGCGGCATCGTCATCGGGCTGCTGAGCGCCTGGTTCTGGATGCGTTTCCACCGGGTGAAGCTGGTGGACTGGCTGGGGTTCTTCAACGGGCGCCGGCTGGTGCCGATCATGATGTCGTTCGTGGCGCTGATCTTCGCGGTGCTCTGTCTGTGGGTGTGGCCGCCGGTGGGTGACGCGCTGACGAGCTTCAGCGAGTGGCTTTCGGATCTGGGTTCGGCGGGCGCGGGTGTCTTCGGGGTCGCGAACCGGGCGCTGCTGGTGGTCGGGGTGCACCAGTTCCTGAACACGTTCATGTGGTTTCAGTTCGGGGATTACACCAAGCCGGACGGCACGGTGGTGCACGGTGACATCAACCGTTTCCTGGCGGGTGACCCGGACGCGGGTCAGTTCACGACCGGCTTCTTTCCGATCATGATGTTCGCGCTGCCGGCGGCGGCGCTGGCGATCACGCACTGTGCGCGGCCGCACCGGCGGAAGGTGGTCGGCGGCATGATGCTGTCGGTGGCGCTGACGTCGTTCGTCACGGGCATCACGGAGCCGATCGAGTATTCGTTCCTCTTCATCGCGCCGGCGCTGTACGCGGTGCACGCGGTGCTCACGGGTGTGTCGATGGCGGTGACGTGGGGATTCGGGGTGCACGACGGGTTCAGCTTCTCGGCGGGCCTGATCGACTACGTCATCAACTGGGGGCTGGCGACGAAGCCGTGGCTGATCATTCCGATCGGGCTGTGCTTCGGTGTCGTGTACTACGTGATTTTCCGCTTCGCGATTACGAAGTTCGATCTGCCGACGCCGGGGCGGGAACCGGAGGAGCTGGCGGAGGAGATCGAACGGGAGAACGTGAAGTGAGGCGCGTCCACCTGACGTGAGGAGCCGGTGACGCTGCGCTGGATTTTCGTCCGGCGCGAGGACCCCCGGGCCGCGGGCCCGGGGGTCGTTCGGCGTGTGGGGCAGGCCACGGAGATCGACGGATTCCTTTATCCCGGACTCACGTGCTACAACAGGTCTAAACCACTGAGTGGTGTAGACCATATTGCGGGCCCACCCCCCTTCCCCTTGAGCGCCCGCCTCACCTGGAGGAATCCGATGAGTACGGCTAGCGGCAAGGCGGCGAAGGCGGCGCCTGAGCCGGCACCGGAAAAGAAGAAGTTCGGCGCCGGTGCGATGGCCATCGCCCAGCGTATCGGCCGCAGCCTCATGCTGCCGGTGGCGGTGCTGCCCGCCGCCGCGCTGATGGTCCGCCTGGGCCAGGACGACATGCTGGGCCGGGCCTCGTTCCCGGAGTTCCTGAACAAGATCGCCGAGTTTATGGCGGCCGGTGGCGGCGCGATCCTCGACAACATGGCGCTGCTGTTCGCCGTGGGTGTCGCGATCGGCTACGCCAAGAAGTCGGACGGCTCCACGGCGCTGGCCGCCGTGGCCGGTTACCTGGTCTTCCAGAAGGTGCTGGCGACCTTCACCGACGGCAGCCTGCCGAAGAAGGAGGCCGTGGCCGACCACAAGGTCGTCATGGTGGAGCAGGCGGTCGACGCCAAGGTCCTCGGCGGTGTGGTCATGGGCCTCGTGGTGGCCCTGATCTACCAGCGCTTCTACCGCACCAAGCTGCCCGACTGGGCGGGCTTCTTCGGCGGCCGCCGTCTGGTGCCGATCCTGTCTTCCTTCGCGGGCCTGGTCATAGGTGTCCTGTTCGGTTACATCTGGCCGGTGCTCGGCACGGGTCTGCACAACTTCAGCGAGTGGCTGGTCGGCTCCGGCGCCGTGGGCGCGGGCATCTACGGTGTCTTCAACCGTGCGCTGATCCCCGTCGGCATGCACCACCTGCTGAACTCCTTCCCGTGGTTCCAGGCCGGTTCGTTCGAGGGCCCCAAGGGCACCGTCAACGGTGACATCGCCCGCTTCCTGGCCGGTGACCCCAACGCGGGCCAGTTCATGACCGGCTTCTTCCCGATCATGATGTTCGCGCTGCCGGCCGCCTGCCTGGCGATCGTGCACTGCGCCCGCCCCGAGAACCGCAAGGTCGTCGGCGGCATGATGTTCTCGCTCGCGGCCACCGCGTTCGTCACCGGTGTGACCGAGCCGATCGAGTTCACGTTCATGTTCGTC
This sequence comes from Streptomyces sp. NPDC046215, assembly GCF_040646215.1. Classification (NCBI taxonomy): domain Bacteria; kingdom Bacillati; phylum Actinomycetota; class Actinomycetes; order Kitasatosporales; family Streptomycetaceae; genus Streptomyces; species Streptomyces sp. NPDC046215. The sequence continues at coordinate 37,602 of NZ_JBEYZW010000018.1, forward strand.
GCGCCGGTGCTCTACGCGATCCACGCGGTGCTGACCGGTCTGTCGATGGGCCTGACGTGGGCGCTCGGCATGAAGGACGGCTTCGGCTTCTCGGCCGGTGTCATCGACTTCCTGCTGAACCTGGGCATCGCGTCCAAGCCGTGGATGATCGTCCTCACCGGTCTGTGCTTCGCCGCGGTCTACTACGTGGTGTTCCGGTTCGCCATCATCAAGTTCAATCTGAAGACCCCGGGCCGGGAGTCGGAAGAGGAATCCGCCGAATTGAAGGCGTGACCTTCCTCGGGCGTGCGCACCACCCAATAGCGCAGCAATAAAGGAAAGGGCCCCGGAATCCCATGGATTCCGGGGCCCTTTCTGTTTTATGGCCTTGGTAAAAGCCCGGCCCGGGTCGGCCTAGACCTCGTACACGGCACCCGTCGCGGCCAGTTCGGTGGGGCCGTCGAAGACGGCGCGGGCGTCGCGGAGGTTGGTGAGCGGGTCGGTCCACGGCGGGATGTGGGTCAGGACCAGCCGCCGCGCCCCGGCGCGGGCGGCGTGTTCGCCCGCCTCGCGGCCGTTGAGGTGCAGGTCGGGGATGTTCTCCTTGCCGTGCGTGAAGGACGCCTCGCACAGCAGGAGGTCGGTGCCCACGGCCAGGTCGTGCAGAGCCTGGCAGGGGCCGGTGTCGCCGGAGTAGACCAGGGAGGTGCCGCCGTGCTCGACGCGGAAGGCGAACGCCTCGACGGGGTGGCGCACCCGGTCCGTGCGGATGGTGAAGGGGCCGAGGGTGAAGGTGCCGGGTTCGAGGGTGCGGAAGTCGAAGACCTCGCTCATGCACCTCTCGTCGGGCACGTCGTCGTAGGCGGTGGCCAGGCGGCGCTCGGTGCCCTCCGGGCCGTGGACGGGGATGGGCCCGGCGCGGCCGCCTTCGTGCCGGTAGTAGCGGGCGACGAAGTAGCCGCACATGTCGATGCAGTGGTCGGGGTGCAGATGCGACAGCAGGATGGCATCGAGGTCGTACAGACCGATGTGGCGCTGCAGCTCGCCCAGGGCGCCGTTGCCCATGTCGAGGAGCAGCCGGAAGCCGTCGGCCTCTACGAGGTAGCTCGAGCAGGGTGATTCCGTGGACGGGAACGACCCCGAGCATCCGACGACGGTGAGCTTCATGCGGGCCTGAACCTCCGTGGGCTGGTTACGGGGGGCCATGCGGTCCGTCGAGCGTAAGGCGCGAAACGGGTGGTCGCTCCTCGGCGAGGTGGGGTTGTGGCTGAAGTCACCGGTACGGACGCTCGGGTCCGCACGGCCCCCGCCGGGCCCGGTCCGGGGGCCGGCGGGGGCCGTGCGGGGGCCTTCAGGCCCAGAGCTGTCCCTGCAGGGCCTCGACCGCGGCCTCGTCGGTGTCGGCGGTGTAGACGCCCGTGGAGAGGTACTTCCAGCCGCCGTCGGCGACGACGAAGACGATGTCGGCGCGCTCGCCGGCCCGCTCGGCCTTGCGGGCCGTTCCGAGGGCCGCGTGCAGGACGGCGCCGGTGGAGATGCCCGCGAAGATGCCCTCCTGGGCGAGGAGTTCCCTGGTCCGGCGCACGGCGTCCGTGGAGCCGACGGAGAAGCGGGTGGTGAGGACGGAGGCGTCGTAGAGCTCGGGGACGAAGCCCTCGTCGAGATTGCGCAGCCCGTAGACGAGGTCGTCGTAGCGCGGCTCGGCGGCGATGATCCGTACGCCGGGGACGTGCTCGCGCAGATAGCGGCCGACGCCCATGAGGGTGCCGGTGGTGCCGAGCCCGGCCACGAAGTGGGTGATCTCGGGGAGGTCCGCGAGGATCTCGGGGCCCGTGGTGGCGTAGTGGGCGCCCGCGTTGCCGGGATTGCCGTACTGGTAGAGCATCACCCAGTCGGGGTGCTGCCCGGCGAGCTCCTTGGCGACGCGGACGGCGGTGTTGGAGCCTCCGGCGGCCGGCGAGGCGATGATCTCCGCGCCCCACATGGCGAGGAGCTGCCGCCGTTCCTCGCTGGTGTTCTCGGGCATGACGCACACGATGCGGTAGCCCTTGAGGCGGGCGGCCATGGCGAGGGAGATGCCGGTGTTGCCGGAGGTGGGCTCCAGGATGGTGCAGCCCGGGGTCAGCCTGCCGTCCTGCTCCGCCTGCTCGATCATGTGCAGGGCGGGGCGGTCCTTGATGGAGCCGGTGGGGTTGCGGTCCTCCAGCTTGGCCCAGACCCGGACGTCGGCGGACGGGGAGAGGCGCGGCAGGCGGACGAGCGGGGTGTTGCCCACCGCGGCCAGGGGGCTGTCGTAGCGCACGGGTCAGTCCCGGCCGCCGGCCACGGCCGGGAGGATGGTGACGCTGTCGCCGTCGGTGAGCTCGGTGGTGATGCCGGCGAGGAAGCGGACGTCCTCGTCGTTGAGGTAGACGTTGACGAAGCGGCGCAGCTCGCCGCCGGCCGCCTCGTCGACCAGGCGCTCGCGGATGCCGGGGTGGCGGGCCTCCAGGTCCTTGAAGAGCTCGTCGATCGTGGCGCCGCTGCCCTCCACGGCCTTCTCGCCGTCGGTGTAGGTGCGGAGGATGGTCGGGATGCGGACCTCGATGGCCATGGGGGTGCTCCTGTCGGATATGCGGGAAGGCCCGGGCGGGCAGAGCAGGGCGGTGCGGGAGGGGCGGAGCGTCACGCCGAGGCGGTGGGGCGCGGACAGAGCGCGGCGGCGACACGGCACAGGTCCACGTGGCGGCGCGCTACGAGCAGCGTGCTGCCCGGCGTCTTCTCGCGCATGTCGTGGACAACCATGGGCGCATCGTATCGATTCCCTGTGCGTTTCCCGGAAGTTCGTCCCGGCATGCGGACCGGATGGTCTCAGTAGGCAGTCACGATCCGGACTTCCTCCTCGGTGATCCGTCCTTCGGCTATCCGGAAGGAGCGGAACTGGAAGGGGCCCGCGCCGTCGGTGTCGGCGGTGGAGACGAGCACGTAGTGGGCGCCGGGCTCGTTGGCGTAGCTGAGGTCGGTGCGGGAGGGGTACGCCTCGGTGGCGGTGTGCGAGTGGTAGATGATGACGGGTTCCTCGTCGCGGTCGTCCATCTCGCGGTAGAGCTTGAGCAGGTCGCCGGAGTCGAACTCGTAGAAGGTGGGCGAGCGGGCGGCGTTGAGCATGGGGACGAAGCGCTCGGGGCGGTCGCTGCCGGCGGGGCCGGCGACCACGCCGCACGCCTCGTCGGGGTGGTCGGCCCGGGCGTGGGCGACGATCTGGTCGTGGAGGGCGCGGGTGAGGGTCAGCATGGGGCCCAGAATAAGCAGAAGGGCCCGCCCGTACCGAGGAGCGGTACGGACGGGCCCGGATGCCGGACGATCCCGTGGGGTCAGGGCCGGCCGAGCGGGGCGGTCAGCCCTCGGCGCGCGCGGCGGCGGCCATCTCGGCGTAGTGCTCGGGCGACTTGCGCTCGAACGCCTTCGGGTTGCGCTTCTTGAGGATCAGGTAGGAGACCCACATGATCGCGGCCCAGACGGGCGCGCAGTAGAGCGAGACGCGCGAGTTCTCGTCGATGCCCATCAGCACGATGACCATGAAGATGAACGCGAGCGCGAAGAGGCTCGTCCAGGGGGCGCCGGGGGCGCGGAACTCCGACTGCGGCAGTTCGCCGCGGTCGGCCTTGCGGCGGTAGCGGAGCTGGGCGATGAGGATCATGATCCAGGCCCACATGCCGGAGATGGTCGCGAAGGAGACGACGTAGTTGAACGCCTCGCCCGGCCACTGGTAGTTGATCCACACACCGACGAGCATCAGCGCGGCGGAGACGGTGGTGCCGCGCAGCGGCAGGCCCCGCTTGGTGAGGACGCCGAAGAACTTCGGGCCCTGACCGTTGAGCGAGAGGTCGCGCAGCATGCGGCCGGTGGAGTACATGCCGGAGTTGCAGGAGGACAGCGCCGCGGTGAGCACCACGAAGTTGACGATGGCGGCACCGGCCGGCAGGCCGATCCGGGCGAACGCCTCCACGAAGGGGCTCTTGCCGGCCTCGAAGGCGGTCCACGGGACCACGGACAGGATGATGATCAGCGCACCGATGTAGAAGACGGCGATGCGCCACGGGACGGTGTTGATGGCCTTGGGCAGGGTCTTCTTCGGGTCCTTGGCCTCGCCCGCGGTGACGCCGACGAGCTCGACGGCGAGGAAGGCGAACATGACGATCTGGAGCGTCATCAGCATGCTGACGATGCCGTCGTCGCCGGCGAAGAAGCCGCCGTGGGACCAGAGGTTGCTGACCGTGGCGGTGTCACCGGCGTCGGAGAAGCCGAGGGTGAGGACGCCGATGCCGATCAGGATCATGCCGATGATGGCGGTGACCTTGACCATGGAGAACCAGAACTCCAGCTCACCGAAGAGCTTCACGGAGATCAGGTTGGCGAAGTAGAGGATGACCGTGAAGGCGAGCGCGGAGAGCCATTGCGGGATCGTCTTGTCCCAGTAATGGACGTAGGTGGCCGCGGCGGTCACCTCGGTGATGCCGGTGACGACCCAGAAGAGCCAGTAGGTCCAGCCGGTCACATAGCCCCAGAAGGGGCCCAGGAACTCCCGCGCGTAGTCCGAGAAGGAGCCCGACACCGGGCGGTACATGAGCAGCTCACCGAGCGCTCGCATGATGAAGAAGATGACCAGGCCCGCGATGGCGTAAGCCAGGATCAGGCTGGGCCCGGCCTTGGCTATGGCCTTGCCCGCGCCGAGAAACAAACCGGTGCCGATGGCGCCACCAATGGCGATCATCTGGATCTGTCGGTTGCCCAGCCCTCGCTGGTAACCCTCGGAAGCTCCCTGTCCGCTTCCGTTCTGCCCTGCGGAGTCCGCTGCTGCGGTACGGTCCGCGACCTGCTCAGAGGTCATGGTGGTGCGCCTTTCTCCATACCGATCCGGTCGTTCGGATCGGGTCCAGATCCCCCCGGATGGAGTCCTGCAGATGCCGACGGTCGGCCGGCGAAGCGCTCCCGCCGCGACATGGGTGGCGTCGCGGAGGCAGGTCGTGAAGATTTATCACGAGTGACGGGCAGATCGTCCGGGCGATTGTGGCGCACACCACAATAGAAGTAGGACAAAAGTAATAATGGCAGCCAAGAGCGGCCATCACAGTGATTCGATCGTTATCCGGAATTGAGCGTTCGCTGAGCGGACACCCGTGTCGTGATCATGAACATCGCCCGAATTCAGGGCGTGGATTCAGGACACCCGGGGGACCGGATCAGGACATCAGCGCCTCGACCAGCGTCTCCTGCAGGCCCCCCAGCCAGAGGTAGGCCATCACCATGGGCTTGCGCGGGTCCTCGTCCGGCAGCCGGAACAGCGTCTCGCTGTCGTCGTCGGCCTTGATCTCCAGCCGGGCCGCGATGGCCAGGCGCAGGTCGTTGAGCGAGCCGAGCCACTGCCGGCAGTCCTCCGGACCCAGGCGCAGCACGGCGCCGGTGTCGCCCGCGACGGTCAGCGAGTCGAGGGAGCGGACGACGCCGAGGGCGTCCTCGCGCTTGCGGGCGCGCAGGTCGTTCTCGGTGTAGCGGCGGAACTCGGAGGCGTGCGCGCGCTCCTGCGGGCCCGGCTCGGCGCCGGGTTCGCCGTAGGCGTCCGGGAAGAGCCGGGCGAGCGCCGGGTCGGAGGGCGGTTCGCTGGGGCCCTCGGCGAAGAGCCGGGCCAGCGGGTCGGCGTCCTCGGGGCCCTGGGTCTCCCCCGGGCCGATGAGCTCCAGGAGCTGGACGGCCAGGCTGCGCAGGATGGAGATCTCGACCTCGTCCAGGGCCACGGCGGCCCCGCCGCCGGGGAGCGGCTCGAAGTGCCCGGCCATCAGCGGTCCTGCGACAGGGTCGCCCACAGGCCGTAGCCGTGCATCGCCTGCACGTCGCGCTCCATTTCCTCGCGGCTGCCGCTGGAGACGGTGGCGCGGCCCTTGTGGTGGACGTCGAGCATCAGCTTGTGCGCCTTGTCCTTCGAGTAGCCGAAGTAGGCCTGGAAAACATACGTCACATAACTCATGAGGTTGACGGGATCGTTGTGGACCAGGGTCACCCAGGGGACGTCGGGCTCGGCCACGGCGAAGGGGGATTCGCCCGTCTCGGGTCGCTCGATCTCGACCGGTGCAACACTCACCCTTCCCATGCTGCCACTCGCGGGCGGCCGATGCACAAAGGGGTACCGCTCCGGGGCGGTGGCGGGACCGGCCGGGCCCCAGAAATCGTCACTCTGACGAGAGCTGGGGGTAGCATCTGATGCCATGAACGCTGCGGACTTGAGGCTCCCGGTGGACGTACCGTCGACGTCCCTTTTCACCGACCGTTACGAACTGACGATGCTGCAGGCCGCGCTGCGGGCCGGCAGCGCCGGGCGCCGCTCGGTCTTCGAGGTCTTCACCCGCCGGCTCCCCGAGGGCCGCCGCTACGGGGTCGTGGCGGGCACGGGCCGGGTCCTGGACGCCGTGGAGAACTTCCGCTTCGACGCGCCCGTCCTGGAGTTCCTGGCGGAGCAGCGCATCGTGGACGGGCCCACGCTGGACTGGCTGGCCGACTACCGCTTCCGCGGTGACATCTGGGGCTACCCCGAGGGCGAGGTGTACTTCCCCGGCTCGCCGATCATGCGCGTCGAGGGCACCTTCGCCGAGGCGGTGCTGCTGGAGACGGTGATCCTCTCGATCCTCAACCACGACTCCGCCGTCGCGGCGGCCGCGTCGCGGATGTCGGTCGCGGCCGGCGGGCGGCCGCTGATCGAGATGGGGGCCCGGCGCACCCATGAGCTGGCGGCCGTGGCCGCGGCCCGCGCCGCGTACGTGGGCGGCTTCACCTCGACGTCCGACCTGGCGGCCGGCTTCCGATACAACATCCCGACGGTCGGCACCAGTGCGCATGCCTTCACGCTGCTGCACGACAGCGAGCGCGACGCCTTCCGGGCCCAGGTCGACTCGCTCGGCGGGGGCACGACCCTGCTGGTGGACACCTTCGATGTCACCGAGGCCGTCCGGATGGCCGTGGAGATCGCCGGGCCGGACCTCGGCGCGGTCCGGATCGACTCCGGTGACCTGCTGCTGCTCGCGCACCGGGTGCGGCAGCAGCTGGACGACCTGGGGGCCACGAAGACGCGGATCGTCGTCACCAGCGATCTGGACGAGTACGCGATCGCCTCCCTGGCCGCCGCCCCCGTGGACGCCTACGGGGTGGGCACCCAGCTGGTGACCGGCAGCGGGCACCCGACGTGCTCGATGGTCTACAAGCTCGTGGCCCGCGCGGACTCGGACGGGGCCGACGCCCCGCTGCGGCCGGTGGCGAAGAAGTCGATGGGCGGCAAGAGCTCGATCGGCGGCCGCAAGTGGGCGGCGCGCCGGGTGGACGCGGACGGGGTCGCCGAGGCCGAGGTCGTCGGCACCGGGCCGGTGCCGCAGGAGCTCGCCGGCCGTCAGCTGGCCGTGGAGCTCGTCCGGGCGGGTGAGGTCGTCGCCCGGGAGCCCCTGGACGCGGCGCGCGACCGGCACGCGCGGGCGCGCGCGGGGCTGCCGATGTCGGCGATGCAGCTCTCGCGCGGTGAGGCGGTCCTGCCGACGGAGTACGCCTGAGGCCGGCCGGGGCCGGGGCACCCCCGGCGCGCCCGGGGGTGCCCCGGAGTCCCTCTCCCATTACGTCACGGGAGTCACTACCCTCGGTCACAGCGACTTGATCCGCACTGTCGGCCGAGGGCCCTTCCACCAAAGGATCCGCACTATGCAGCGTGCACTGATCATCGTCGACGTGCAGAACGACTTCTGCGAGGGCGGCAGCCTCGCGGTGGCCGGTGGCGCCGATGTGGCCGCGGCCATCACCGACCTCGTGGGTGCGGCGACCGCGGGCTACCGCCACGTCGTCGCCACGCGCGATCACCACATGGACCCCGGTGATCACTTCTCCGACCGGCCGGATTACGAGCGCTCCTGGCCCGCGCACTGCGTGGCCGGCACCGAGGGCAGCAGCTTCCACCCGAACTTCGCGCCCGTCATCGCCTCCGGCGCCATAGACGCCGTGTTCGACAAGGGTGCCTACTCCGCCGCGTACAGCGGCTTCGAGGGCGCCGACGAGAACGGGGTGTCCCTGGCCGACTGGCTCCGCGAGCGGGGCGTCACCGAGGTCGACGTGGTGGGCCTGGCCACGGACCACTGCGTGCGGGCCACGGCCCTGGACGCGGCGCGGGAGGGCTTCGCCACGCAGGTCCTGCTGGATCTGACGGCCGGGGTGGCCGCAGGAACGACGGAACGGGCCCTGGAAGAGCTCCGGGACGCCGGTGTGGAGCTGAGCGGCAAGCCGGTGGTCCAGGGCGGCTGAGGGACAGCCTCACGGGCTCGGCGAAGCCCGTACGGCCCAGCCGCGCCCCGTAGGGCACGGGGCCGGCATGGCGCAGGCCGCCCGAAGGCACCCCCGGCGGCAGCCGGGAACACGCACCTGGAAGGGGCGCGGGGAACTGCGCGACCAGCCACAGCGCACCCGCAGACGAACACGCCGACCGCCCGTGCAGAGGCCGACGGGATACAGGCCGGCCCGCCCGAAGGCCCCCGAAGGGGCGCGGGGAAACTGCGCGACCAGCCACTACGCACCCGCAGACGACGCGCCCCGACTGCCGGCGGAGCGCAGCTCAGGCGGCCGGCCGCCGCCGCCGCAACAGGCTCCCTATCGGATGCCAGGACTCCGTGTCGTCATCCGGCGTGGCCCGCCAGACCAGCCCGTCGGGATGGTGCAGAACGGCGGTTATCTCATCGGGCGTGGGCGGCTCGCTGTTGCCCCGGAGGTAGACCGCGCGCAGCCCGAGGTTGCGCAGCCGCGTCAGGGCCCGCTGGCGGTTCACGGCGTGCACCAGGACCCGTACGCGGGCGCCGGGGGTGCCGCTGCCGCCGGGCGGGCTCGGCAGGGAGAGGGCGACGACCACGCTGCCGCCCGGGAGCTTGGCGAATCCACCGCCGGCCATGCGCGTCACCTCTCCCCCGGAGCCCGCCGGCACCGGCTCCCCGGTGGGCGTGTCAATAACAGCGTCACGACAGTCATCTAAACGCGATCGGCCGCCGCCCGCTAGGGGGCGACGGCCGATACCGCTATGACCTGCGGCGATACTGCCTACCGGGCGCTCAGCGGCCGGAGGGGCTCACCTGGAGGATCATCGTGGAGCCGTTCAGAGCCTCGTGGAGGATCTTGATCCGGGTGTTGGTGTCAGTAATCTTCACACCGCCGGTGGGGTTCGCCTCGTCGTAGTACGAGCCCTTGCGGTCGTCGAAGAACGGCGTCCCGAGCTTGCCCTTGACGCGCTTGGCAACGCCGTCGGTGTGGACCGTGTAGCCCTGCGCCGGGAACCAGCTGAAGGTCGAGTCGTACGCCTGGAAGCGGTTGCCCATGAGCTTGCCGTTGGTCCACTTCTCGGCCTTCGGGTGGGCGTCGACCGGCAGGATGCGGCCGGTGCCCGGGTGCGTGCCGACGTTGTTGTCGGCTTCGGAGGTGTCCCACTTCCAGATCAGCAGGCCCTTCTGGAAGGGGTAGTGCTCCACCCACTGCGGCTTGGTGCTCTTCCAGCCGAAGTTGTACGGGCCGGTGCGCAGGGTCTCGTCGTAGGAGACGTACTGGCGGTTCTCCGCGATGTAGTACTGCGGGTAGTCCTTGGTGAAGGAGGCGCCGATGCGCGTGAAGCCCTTCGCCGTCCAGCCGTTGTCGTCGCCCTCGGCGCCGTCCGTGAAGAGCGCCTTGCCGTCGGCGGTGACGCTGATGGCGTCGGCGGTGAAGCCCTTGCCGCCGGCGCCGCCGTCGGTCTGGTAGCGCAGGCGCAGGTCGATCTTCTTGCCCGCGTAGGCGTCCAGCGGGTAGGAGAGCTTCTTGTACGCGCCGGAGACACCGGTCAGGGCCGGCTTGTCGCTGCCGTCACGGGTGATGGTCTTGCCGTCGGCGGTGCCGTCGACCGGGGTCCAGTTGGCGCCGCCGTCCGTGGAGACCTCGGCGTAGAGGTAGTCGTAGTTCTCCTCGATGTCCCACCAGCCCGAGAGGTCCAGGGAGGCCTTGGCCTTGCCGGTGAGGTCGACGGGCCGGGAGACGGTGTTCTTCAGGTCGTCGCCGGATCCGCTCCACCACTGCTTGGTGCCCTCGACGGGCGTGGTGATCTCGGTCTTGACGGACTTGGCGGGCAGGTCGACGACGAGCGCCTGCTTGTCCTTGGTGTTGTACTCGGCGACGCCCAGCTTGTGCGTCGACTTCGTCGCCGCCTTCGCCTTGTCGTAGTTGAGCCAGCCGAGCTGGAGCTTGTCCCAGGCGCTCATGTCGCCGGGGAGGTCGCCTATGGAGTCCTTGCCGGCGCCGAGCCAGGAGCCGGACGACATCAGCGACCAGTAGGCGACGGAGGATTCGCCCTTGCCGGTGGTGTCGTACTCGTCGGGCAGGCCCAGGTCGTGGGCGTACTCGTGGGCGAAGACACCGAGGCCGCCGTTCTCGGGCTGCATGGTGTAGTCGCCGACCCAGATGCCGGTGTCACCGATCTGGGTGCCGCCGGCCTTGTTGGCCGCGGGGCCGGTGCGGCCGGCGTCGGAGCCGTAGGCGTACCAGCGGTGGGCCCAGATGGCGTCGGTCTTCTGCACGCCGCCGCCGGCGGATTCGTCCTCACCGGCGTGCACGATCTGGAAGTGGTCGATGTAGCCGTCGGGCTCGTTGAAGTTGCCGTCGCCGTCGTGGTCGTTGCGGTCCCACTGGTCGTACTTGGCGAGCTCTTCCTTGACCTGGGCGTCGGTGCGGCCGGCCGCCTTCTGGTCCTTGACCCACTGGTTGACGCCGTCGCGCACGAGGTCCCAGGCGCTGGGGCAGTTGGTGGAGCCGCAGTAGTTCGAGCCGTAGCGGGCCTCGTTGTTGGGGACCTTCACCCAGGCGGTGACGTCACCCTCGACGGAGTAGCGGCCCGAGGACTGCCGCTCGTAGTACTTGGCGAGCGACTCCTTCTTCTTGTCGTGCGAGAAGTAGAGATCCTGGAAGTACTCGCGGTTGAAGTCCTTGCGCCAGGCGGTGCTGTTGTCCTTCTTGCGGTCCGGCTGCTCTATCTGGTTGTGCGCGGGGCCGGGCGTGCCGCCGAACTTCTTCACCGGGGGCTTGGGGCCGTCGGGGCCGTCCGGGTCGTACATGGTCGTGTCGTCGACCTTGTCGCCGAACTCCGCCAGGATCGTGAAGATCCGGTCGGTCTTCTCGCGGGCGAGCTCGACGTACTTGCCCTTGCCGAGCTTGACGACCTTCGAGCCGTCGCGCTGCTCGGTCTTGGCGTCACCGGCGATGACCTGCTCGAGTGCGGCCTTGCGCTTGGCCTCGTTCTTCTTGGTGAACGGGCCCTTGAGGTCGTGTTCGACGCCGCGCCCGGTCTGCTCGGGGTCCTGGCGCACGATGGAGGCGGGCTGGTCAGACCCGCTGGTGGAGCCGTTGGTTCCGGCCGCCTGGGCGAATCCGGCCGAAAGGGTCGCTGCGCCGAGCGCGACGACCGTGGCCACGGCGGCGGATCCGGCGATCCTCCGTTGGCTGCTCTTCACTTGTTTTTGTCCTCCCCAGTATCAAACTGTGGAGGTATTTGACCGGAGAGACGCAAGAAAAGACAGGTCTTGACTGTACCTGCACAAGCAAGTACGTTATCCGGTCTTTAACTTGCGAATTTCGGACATCAACGGGCGCGCCGATCTCACCTGTTGGACAGGGCGATGAGTCCATGCGCCCCCCGTGCTCCGATACCGTGGGTTAGGTCACGCTTACCGGCAGTTCCGCTCGGGCAGACAGGACCGTAGAGTCGATTGGTGTACGCACCAGCCGGCTCCGCACCCCCTACACACGGCCCTTGAGGACGGATCCCGCCATGCCGCGTCCGACTCCCGCACAGATAATCCTTGGTTCGGCCACCGTCATCTTCTCGACCCTCGCCATGCTGCTGCTCGCCCAGCCGCGTTCGGGGATCGGAACCGCGGTCATCGCCCTTGCCGCTCTCGCACTCGGCCTTCTGGTCGCCGTCACCGTGCCGGCGCCCCGCGCGTCCCGTCACGGGATCGGCCTTGCCGGCGGGGCCGGCAAGGCCGATCGGGGCGGGAAGGCCCGCAGAGTCCGGGTCCGCCGGACGTCTTTCCGTGTTCCTGGACAGCGCGCGCCACTGCCCGCCGAGTCGAGGATGGGCGAGTCCCTACACGGCTGAGACCACCACGGTCTTGGCCGCTTTGTCGTGAATGCATTGGTGATACGGCATATCCCACGTGCACCACAGCACATTGACGAGCCAGAAGACGAAGCCGCAGCACGGCACGACATTGGGCAAGGAGTAGACGGCGGCGCGGACCCAGCCGGGCTTTCCCTCGGGGACCGCGCCGTTGTCCAGCATCGCGACCCGGATCTTCATGGCCATCTTGCCGACGGTCTGGCCCCGGGTGGTGAGCATCAGGCCCTCGTAGACGAAGTACACGACGGCGATGATGATGCCGAGGCTGGTCGACCTGCCGTCGTTGTCCGTCATATCCCAGTCCCAGCCCCAGGTCGCGGCCGAGAAGACGAGGCTGACGGGGATGGCGACGAGCAGTCCGTCGATGATGCGGGCGATCAGCCGCCGCCACCGGCTCGCGAGCGGCGGCATGCCGGCCAGCGGGTCGGCGGCGCCGAACTGGTCGCCGTAGGGGTTGCCCGGGCCGCCGCCGGGAGCACCACCGCCGCCGTAGGGGTCACCGCCGTACGGGCCGCCCGCCGGGCCACCGCTCGCGCTCCCGCCGTACGGGCCGCCGCCGGGTGCAGCGCCGCCGCCGGAGCCGCCGGCGGGTGGGGTCTGCGGGGGCTGCTTCAGGAACGGGTCGTCGTCATGAGGCTGGTCGGTGCTCATGGCCCGAGTAGAACCCAGGGTTCCGGCCGTCGCATCCGGCCGTATGCCGTTCGAGTGCCCCGGCCGTCAGCGGCTGTTCGAGGCCACGAACGTGCGGGCCGCCTTGTCGTGCCAGCACTGCCGCCAGGGGCGGTCGAACAGGCACCACAGGACGCCCAGCACGCCGACGGCCAGCACGCCCAGTACGCCGTACGTCAGCCAGCGGCGCAACGCCGCCGCGAAGGACGGCGTGTCGTGCGACTCGATGTCGAGGACCCGCACCCCGCACAGCTTCTTGCCGAGCGTGCGCCCCCACTTGGCGTGGGGCAGCGCCTCGTAGACCAGGCCGGCGACCAGGAGGACGCCCAGCACGATGCCCAGGTACGAGCCCGTGGTGCCGTCCAGGAGGTAGACGGTGACGGTCTCGCCGGACTGCTTCGCCTGTTCGATCTTCGCGTCGATGTGGTCGGCGGCCCTGCCCCACAGCGGCACGGCCACGGCGCCCACGACGGCGCCGAGCACGGCCGAGTCGACGATCCGGGCGGCGAGCCGCCGGCCGAGCGGGGCGGGGCGCCCCTGGTCCTGCGCGGCCCGCAGGAACGGGTCGTCCTTGGGCGGCTTCCACGGGGCGGGACTCTCGGCGGCCTTGGCCGCCTGCGGCGGCGCCGAGGCCACCGGCTGCTGCCGGGCGAGCTGGTGGACCTGCTGGGCCCAGCCGCCGGGCCGCTCCCCCTCGGGCGGGGCCGGACGGTCCGCCGGGGCCGGCCGCTCGGGCGCGGGTGCGGACCGGGCGGGCACGACGGGCCGTTCCCCGGCCGGGGCGGGCCGCGCCTGCCGCAGGCCGGCGGCCGGGGGCGCCTCCTGGGCACGGGCGTCGGGCCAGTCCTGGGGGACGGGGGTGACGCCGTCCGGCGGCTTCGGGGCCGTCCGCAGCTGGATGGTGCCACCGGGCCGCTGCGGGGCGGTGACGGGCCCGGAGGCGGCGTGGGCGACCGGGGTGGCCGGCCCCTCCCGGCCGGCCTGCCGGGAGGGGCCGGAGGGTGCCGGGGAGGGGTCGGGGCCGGTGGCGCCGGAACCCGCGGTGCCGGGGCCCGGCTTGCCGCTCTTGCCGGCCCGCTTGAGGACCCGCTCGGCACCGGTGTCCGTCAGACGGGGGTCGCGGGCCGGGGGGATCACCGCGCCCGCGCGCTCGTTGAAGGGGCCGCGCGGGGCCTGCTCGTCACCGGCACCATCACCGCCGCCCGCCGCTTCCGCGCGGGCGTCCCGCAGCGCGGGCTCCTCGTCGAGGAACATCGGCCCCGTCTCCTCCGGCAACTGCGGGGCGGGCCGCCCCGCTTCCCGGCGCCGGGGGGTGGGGGGCACGGGGGACGCGAGGGCGGGCGCGGCGGACGGGGCGGCTCCGGCGGGCGGGGCGGGCATCGGCTCGCCCTCGGCGGGCGCGGGCCGGCTCGTACCGGGCACCCAGGCCGTGCCGCTCCAGTACCGGATGTAGCCAGGAATGGACGGGTCCGGGTAGAACCCCTCGACGGGGCTGCTGTCGGCGGATCCTGAGGTAGGAGCGCTCATGATGTCCGATGTCCCGTATCTGCTCGGCCGTACCGGGGTGTCGTGTCGGTGGGCGGGTGGCTGGCGATATGCAGTCTGCCGCACGCGCGCGACATCCTGTGTGCGCGGTTCCGGTGCCCTTGTGACCTCAATGCACAAAAGGCAACCCGGGACGCTGCAGACAGGTCTACCAGACGGCTCACCACTCTGCGGCCGTCCCATGGGCGGGACCACTCACACGTGCGACCGGCGGGCACGGCGCCGGACGTGCCGAACCCGCCGCGGGAAAGTTCGGATCGATGGAGCGAAGTCGCGTAATGGTGTGAGGCCGGGGCGCTCTATCCGGTGGGCTCCGTTCGCGAGGAGCCGCACAGCGAGACCAGCAGAGCAGAGAGGGCGCACTTGATGCACACCGTGGTGGAACGAGAAGTGGAACTCAGCCTGGTGCTGTCGCCTGAGCGCAGCATCCCCGTCCCGGCCCGGCTGTCCTACAGCACGGCCGACCCGTACGCCGTCCGGATCGCCTTCCATGTCACCTCGGACTCGCCGGTGAACTGGACGTTCGCCCGGGAGCTGCTGGTGCAGGGCGTCTTCCGGCCGTCGGGGCACGGGGACGTGCGGGTGTGGCCGACCAAGGCGCAGGGGCGCAGCGTCGTGTGCATGGCGCTGTCCTCGCCGGACGGGGAGGCGCTGCTGGAGGCGCCCGCTCCGGCGGTGTCGGCGTGGCTGGAGCACACGCTGCGGGAGGTGGCCCCGGGCTCGGAGCCGGAGCGGCTCGCGCTGGACGAGGCCCTGCGCGAGCTGCTGGGGGCCTGAGGGCCCGCGGGGCCGTTCGCGGGCCGGGTCAGAAGAGCTTGCCGGGGTTGAGGATGCCGAGGGGGTCGAAGACCTGCTTGACGGAGCGCTGGAGCTCCAGGCCGACGGGGCCCAGCTCCCGGGCCAGCCACTCGCGCTTGAGGACGCCGACGCCGTGCTCGCCCGTGATGGTGCCGCCCAGTACCAGGCCCAGGGCCATGATCTCGTCGAAGGACTCCCGGGCCCGGCGCGCCTCGTCCTCGTCGGCGGCGTCGAAGCAGACGACGGGGTGGGTGTTGCCGTCGCCCGCGTGGGCGCAGACGCCGATGGTGAGGTCGTACTTCCGGGCGATGGCGGCGGTGCCGTCGAGCATGGCGGCCAGCCGGGAGCGGGGGACGCACACGTCGTCGATCATCGTGGCCGATTTGAGGGCCTCCAGGGCCGTCAGGGTCAGCCGGCGCGCCTGGAGCAGGAGGTCGGACTCGGCGGGCGACGCGGCGGGCACGACCTCGGTGGCTCCGGCGGCGGTGCACAGCTCGGCGACGGCGGCGAGGTCCGCGGCGGGTTCGGGGGTGTCGAAGGCGGCGAGGAGGAGGGCCTCGGTGGTCTCGGGGAGGCCCATGCGGGCCATCGCGTTGACGGCCCGGACGGAGGTGCGGTCCATCAGTTCGAGCAGGGAGGGGGCGTGGCCGCGGGCCATGATCTCGCAGACCGCCTCGCAGGCGGCGGCGACGGAGGGGAACTCGGCGGCCAGGGCGAGCTGTTCGGGCGGCGCGGGCTTCAGGGCGAGCACGGCGCGGACGACGACGCCGAGGCTGCCTTCGGAGCCGACGAACAGCCGGGTCAGGTCGTAGCCGGCGACGCCCTTGGCGGTGCGGCGGCCGGTGGTCAGCAGGCGTCCGTCGGCGAGGACGATGTCGAGGCCGAGAACGTACTCGGCGGTGACTCCGTACTTCACGCAGCACAGGCCGCCGGAGGCGGTGCCGATGTTCCCGCCGATGGTGCACTGTTCCCAACTGGAGGGGTCCGGCGGGTAATAGAGCCCCCGTTCGGCGACGGCCCGGGAGAGCACGGCGTTGACGACGCCCGGTTCGACGACGGCGATCCGGTCGACCGGGTTGATGTCGATGATCTGGTCCATTTTGACGAGCGAGAGCACGATGCACCCGTCGGAGGCGTTGGCGCCCCCGGAGAGCCCGGTTCGGGCCCCTTGCGGGACGACGGGCACGCGCAGCGCGGTAGCGGTCCGCATGACGTGCTGCACCTGTTCGACGGTGCGCGGCAACACGACGACGGCGGGCGCACCGGCTTCGCAGAAGCTCGCCATGTCGTTGGCGTAGGAGCGGGTGATGTCGGGGTCGAGAAGAATCGCTTCCGCGGGGAGTTCCTCGCTGAGCGCGGCGATGAGGGCGTCCATGGCCTCACCCTGTCACCGGGCCCCGCAGGGGGAAAGATCCCCGAAGGGCGGGGCGGGCCGGTTTTCCGGCCCGCCGCCGCCTTTGCGGCCCGGCCCGGCCGCACCCTTTCAGCCGATCTCGGCCGAACCAGCCCGCCCGGCGTCTGAGGGCGATCCTTGAGCCCAGGAGTTCCCACCGGCCCGGGCCACAACCAGCCCGCCCGGCGTTTGAGGGCATCGTGAACCCGCACCCGGAACGAGCGGGCACCGAAAACCCCGGAACCCCGAACCGGTCAGAGGTTCCCCCGCTTCTCCTGCTCCCGCTCGATCGCCTCGAAGAGCGCCTTGAAGTTGCCCTTCCCGAAGCCCATCGAGCCGTGCCGCTCGATCATTTCGAAGAAGACCGTGGGCCGGTCCTGCACCGGCTTGGTGAAGATCTGCAGCAGGTAGCCGTCCTCGTCGCGGTCGACGAGGATCTTCAGCTCGCGCAGGGTCTCGACGGGGACGCGCGTCTCGCCGGCCCACTCGCCGAGGGTGTCGTAGTACGAGTCGGGGGTGTCCAGGAACTGCACGCCGGCCGCGCGCATGGCCCGTACGGTCGCGACGATGTCGTTGGTCGCGAGGGCGATGTGCTGGACGCCGGGGCCGCCGTAGAACTCCAGGTACTCGTCGATCTGGGACTTCTTCTTGGCGATGGCGGGCTCGTTGAGCGGGAACTTCACCTTGCGGTGGCCGTCGGCGACGACCTTCGACATCAGGGCGGAGTACTCGGTGGCGATGTCGTCGCCCACGAACTCCTTCATGTTCGTGAAGCCCATGACGTTGTTGTAGAAGGAGACCCACTCGTTCATCTTGCCGAGCTCGACGTTGCCCACGCAGTGGTCGATGGCCTGGAAGCGGCGCGGGCCGGGCTCGACGACCGGGTCGGCGGCGGCGTAGCCGGGCAGGTACGGGCCGGTGTAGGCGGAGCGGTCGACGAGGGTGTGGCGGGTCTTGCCGTAGGTGGCGATGGCGGCGAGGACGACGGTGCCGTGCTCGTCCGTGAGCTCGTAGGGCTCGCTCAGCCCGGTGGCTCCGTGCTCGACGGCATAGGCGTACGCGGCGCGGGCGTCCGGCACCTCGATGGCGAGGTCGACGACGCCGTCGCCGTGCTCGGCGACGTGGTCCGCGAGGAAGCGGCCGTGCTCGGTCGTGGGCTTGATGACGGTGGTGAAGACGAAGCGGGCGCTGCCGGACTCCAGGACGTAACTCGCGGTCTCGCGGCTGCCGTTCTCCGGTCCCGCGTAGGCGACGCGCTTCATGCCGAAGGCGGTGGAGTAGTAGTGCGCCGCCTGCCGGGCGTTGCCGACGGCGAAGACCACCGCGTCCATCCCCTTGACCGGGAAGGGGTCGGCCTGCCGTGCGGTGTGAGGGGTGTGATCCGTGGTCTGAGTCATGGCCGCAGGTTCCCGCCGATCCACAGGTTGCGCAATAGTTCGAGTATTTCCTGGGCAATATGTAGAGCAGTTGCTGGAGTTTCCCGGGCGTTCTGTACACGATGACCACCAGGAGAGGGCCATGGCGATCGATCGTTTGGACGGCAGGCTGCTGGAGCTGCTCGCCGAGGAGCCCCGCATCGGGGTGCTGGAAGCCTCTCGCCGCCTCGGGGTGGCTCGCGGTACCGTGCAGGCGCGGCTGGACCGTCTGCAGTCACAGGGGGTGATCCGGGGGTTCGGTCCCGACGTGGACCCGGCCGCGCTCGGTTACCCCGTCACCGCCTTCGCGACCCTGGAGATCAAGCAGGGCCAGGGCGCGGACGTACGGACCCATCTGGCGACCGTCCCGGAGGTACTGGAGCTGCACACCACCACCGGCCACGGCGACATGCTCTGCCGCCTGGTCGCACGCTCGAACGCCGACCTCCAGCGTGTGATCGACCGGGTTGTGGGTTTTGATGGCATCGTGCGGGCTTCCACAGCGATCGTGATGGAGAACGCGGTACCGCTGAGGATCATCCCGCTGGTGAAGCAGGCGTCGGAGGACTCGCACCGGCCCTGACAGCGCTCCGCCGACGGCTTAAGGAGTAGCGGGTGTCCTTCTGGGAGTACGTCGGCAACCGGCACGCGCAGCTGCTGGTGGACACCTACCAGCACGCCAGCGCGGTCTTCCAGTGCATGGTCGTCGCGACGCTGATCGGCGTGGCCGTCGGGGTGCTGACCTACCGCAGCGAGTGGGCCGGCAATCTCGCCGTCACCTCGACCGCGACGATCCTCACCGTGCCCTCCCTGGCCCTGATCGGCCTGCTCATCCCCATCACCGGCCTGGGGGTGGCGCCGACCGTCACCGCCCTGGTGCTCTACGGGCTGCTGCCGATCGTGCGCAACTCCGTCGTCGGGCTGCGCGGGGTCGACCCCGCGCTGGTCGACGCCGCAACGGGCATCGGGATGTCGCGGATCGCCCGGCTGTTCCGGGTGGAACTGCCCCTGGCCTGGCCGCCGATCCTCACCGGCATCAGGGTCGCCACCCAGATGCTGATGGGCATCGCCGCGATCGCCGCGTACGCCTCGGGCCCCGGCCTGGGCAACGAGATCTTCCGCGGCATCTCCTCGCTGGGCAGCGCGAACGCGCTCAACCAGGTGCTCGCCGGCACCCTCGGCATCATCGTCCTGGCCCTGCTCTTCGACGCCGTGTACGTGCTGATCGGACGGCTGACCATTCCGAGGGGGATCCGTGCCTGAGTCCGCCGAGCCCGCCCGCGCCACCGCCGGCCGGGGAACGCTCTCCGGGGCCACCATCCAGCTGGAGAACCTGACCAAGCGCTACCCGGGCACCACGGCCCCGGCCGTGGACTGCGTCAACATGGAGATCAAGGCCGGGGAGCTGGTGGTCTTCGTGGGCCCGTCGGGCTGCGGCAAGACCACCACCATGAAGATGATCAACCGGCTGATCGAGCCGACGTCCGGCCGGATCCGGATCGACGACGAGGACGTCACCGACATGGATCCGGTCAAGCTGCGCCGCAAGATCGGCTACGCGATCCAGTCGTCGGGCCTCTTCCCGCACATGACGGTCGCTCAGAACATCGCGCTGGTACCGAAGATGACCGGCTGGCCGAGGGCGCGGATAGCCTCGCGGGTGGCGGAGATGCTCGACCTGGTGGGGCTCGACCCGGGCGAGTTCCAGGGGCGCTACCCGCGGCAGCTCTCCGGCGGGCAGCAGCAGCGCGTCGGCGTCGCCCGGGCGCTGGCCGCCGACCCGCCCGTCCTCCTGATGGACGAGCCCTTCGGGGCCGTCGACCCCATCACCCGCGACCACCTCCAGGACGAGCTGATCCGGCTCCAGCACGAGCTGCACAAGACGATCGTCTTCGTCACCCACGACTTCGACGAGGCCATCAAGCTCGGCGACCGGATCGCGGTCCTCCGCGAGCGCTCGCACATCGCCCAGTTCGACACCCCCGAAGCCATCCTCACCAACCCCGCCGACGACTTCGTCTCCGGCTTCGTCGGCGCCGGCGCGGCGCTCAAGCGGCTCAACCTCACCCGCGTCCGCGACGTCGAGGTGGTCGACGTCCCCACCGCCACCGTCGACGACCCCCTCCAGTCGATCTTCGACAAGCTGCGGTCCGGGGCCACCAACGAGGTGCTGCTGCTGGACAGGCACCGCCGCCCCTACAAATGGCTGCGCCGGGGCGACCTGATGCGCGCCCGGGGCTCGCTGGCCCGGGCGGGCACCCTCGTGCACGACACGGTCACCCGCGACGCGACGCTGCGCGACGCGCTGGAGGCGGTCCTCACCGACAACGCCGGGCGGGTGGCGGTGACCGGGCGCCGCGGCGAGTACGAGGGCGTCGTCGACATGGAGACGCTCATGAAATCCGTGCACGAACTGCTGGAGGCCGACCGGCTCGACGCCGTCGAGCACCAGCACCTGCTGGAGGAACAGCGCGCCCAGCAGACCCGGCAGGAGCAGGAGGGCACGCTCCCCGGCCACGGAGACCCCGCGTGAGCGGCCGGGACGGGCGGCCGGCCCGGCGCCGGCGGCCCGCGGGCGAGCACGAGGTGCGGGGCATCGCCTTCCGCGACGACGAAGCCCCCGAGCCCGGCGAGGCCCGCCCCGTCGAGCCGGCCCCGCCCGCGCCCGTGGCCGCGGCCCGCCGCCGGATCAGCTGGCCGCAGCTCACCGTACTGCCGGGGATCCTGCTCGCGTCCCTGCTCGCCACCTGGCTGTGGTTCCGCGGCGCCGAGCTGGACTCCATCGCCCGGAACTCCATCGCCGACGGCAACGTCTGGCTCCGGCTGCGGCAGCACATCAGCCTCACCGTCATCTCGACCTTCTTCGTCCTGATCATCGCCATCCCGCTGGGCGTCCTCCTCACCCGCCGCCGGCTGCGCCCCGCCGCGCCCGTGGTGATGGCCGTCGCCAACATCGGCCAGGCGACGCCCGCGATCGGCCTGCTGGCGCTGCTCGTGATCTGGATGGGCATCGGGACGCGCGCCGCGCTCGTCGGCATCATCGCCTACGCCGTGCTGCCCGTCCTGTCCAACACCATCGCGGGGCTGCGGGCCATCGACCCGACGCTGGTGGAGGCCGCGCGGGGCATCGGCATGTCCGCCGTCGGGGTGCTGCGCAAGGTCGAACTGCCGCTGGCCGTGCCGCTGATCCTCGCGGGGGTGCGCACGGCGCTCGTCCTCAACGTGGGCACGGCCACGCTCGCCTACTTCGGCGGGGGCGGCGGGCTGGGCGATCTGATCGCCTCCGGCATCACCAACCAGCGGATGCCCGTCCTGGTGCTGGGGTCCGTGCTGACGGTGGCGCTGGCGCTGCTGGTGGACTGGCTGGCGGGGCTGGCCGAGCTGCTGCTGCGCCCGCGCGGCCTGGAAGGGGGCGCCTGATGGCCCGGCGCACGGCACTGCCGGCGGCGGCCCTCGCCGGCGCGCTCTTGGTCCCGCTCGCGCTCGGCGGCTGCGGGCTGACGAGCGGCTCCCCCATGGTCGACGACGTCGGGCCCGGGTCGATCGGCCGGGGGCGGCCGCTCAAGGGCGCCGACCTGACGGTCACGTCCAAGAACTTCAGCGAGAACATCATCCTCGGCCAGATCATGGGCCTGGCCTTCCGGGCCGCCGGCGCGACCGTCCTGGACCGGACCAACATCCAGGGGTCGTTCGGCGCCCGGGAGGCCGTCAAGTCCGGTGGGGCGGACGCGATGTACGAGTACACCGGCACCGCCTGGATCACCTACCTCGGGCACGACAAGCCCATCCCCGACCCGGCGGCGCAGTGGCGGGCCGTGGCCGAGGCGGACGCCCGGAACGGCATCACCTGGCTCCCGCCCGCCGCCCTCAACAACACCTACGCGCTGGCGCTGAGCCGGGCGAAGGAGCGGAAGTACCGCACGAAGACGCTCTCGGACGTCGCCCGGCTGTCGAAGCGGGACCCGTCGGCGGTGACGCTGTGCGTGGAGAGCGAGTTCGCGGCGCGCAACGACGGGCTGCCGGGCATGGCGAAGGCGTACGGCATGACCATCCCGGCGGCGCGCATCCGGAAGATGGACGGCGGCATCGTCTACACCCAGGTCTCGGGAGGCGGCTCCTGCACCTTCGGCGAGGTCTTCACGACCGACGGGCGGATCAAGGCCATGAACCTCGCCGTGATGGAGGACGACAAGCACTTCTTCCCCAACTACAACGCCGCCCCCGAGATCAACAGCAAGGCGATGAAGAAGTACCCGGCGATCAAGGCGGTGCTGGACCCGATCACGGCGAAGCTGACCGACGACGTCGCCCGGGAGCTCAACGCGCGGGTCGACGTCGAGGGGAGGGACCCGCACGTGGTGGCGAAGGAGTGGCTGGTGGACGAGGGCTTCATCACCGAGGGCTGACCGGGGGCCGGTCCGGGCTCAGCCGGCTCAGCAGGAGGGGACCTTGTCCTGCTGCCCGGCGGAGAGGGCGCGCAGCGAGGCGACCGCGTCCTTGAGCTCGGTCACCGGCACCAGGCGCAGCCCCTTGGGCAGGTTGGCCTGTGCCTCCGAGCACTCGCTCTTGGGCACGAGGAAGACGGTGGCGCCGTCGCGCTTGGCGGCCTGCGTCTTCAGCGGGACGCCGCCGACCGCGCCCACCGTGCCGTCCGGCTCGATGGTGCCCGTGCCGGCGATGGTGCGGCCGCCGGTGAGATCGCCGCCGCGGCCGTCGCCGTCGACCTTGTCGATGATCCCGAGGGTGAAGAGCAGGCCGGCGCTGGGGCCGCCGATGTCACCGGAGCTGAGGCGCACCTTCACCTCGTCGGGGGACTTGCGCAGATAGCGCAGGGCGGCCTGGGTTGCGTCCCCCTGGGACGCCTTCATCTCCGCGAGGTTGTGCTCCGAGACCTCCTTGTCGGAGTCGCCGACCGGGTAGACGGAGTCGCGCGGCATGACGGCGCGGTCGGTGCGGAACCAGCCGCTGACGACGTCGGCCAGGCTCACGCTCACGTGCGGCCCGGTGGCCACGATGGTGGTCATCCGCAGCTCGCCGCTGGTGCGGCGGCTCTTCGTCCCGTCGAGGGTGATCACCGGTGCGCCCTTCTCCGTGCCCAGGACGTCGACGGTCGAACCGGGCTGCGCGAGGGAGAACGGCAGCGGTACGAACGCGGCCACCGCGAGCAGGGCGACGACGGGCACGGCACAGGCCGCGAGGGTCCGGGCGCGACGGGACCGGGCAGGCAGAGTCGGAGCTGGCATGCAGCGAATCTAGTTCACGGGGGCCCTCCGGGCTGGGTGTGGGGGTGCACCTCCGCTGCGCGGCGGTGCCCTCAATCGCCGGACGGGCTGATTTGGCTGGGCTCAGCTGCCATCAGCCCGTCCGGGGGTGCCCCCAGCGATGGCTGGGGGAGATTGAGGACGCGCCCGCAAGGCGCTCCCCGCCGCAGGTGGCAACGACAAGCCCCGCACCGCGGTCAGCGCAGCGCGTCCGCCACCTCCTTCGCCGCCTCCATCACGCGGGGGCCCACCCGTTCCGGGACCGAGTCCGAGAGCATCACCACTCCCACGCTCCCCTCGATTCCCAGGACGCCCAGCAGGGGGGCCGCCGCCCCGCTCGCCCCGGCCTCCAGCTCGCCGTGGGTGAGCGCGTAACCGGGGTGGTCCGTGTCGCCGCGGCGGGCGGCGAGTATCGCCCGGCCCGCCGCGCCGCGGTCCAGGGGGTGACGGAACCCGGCGCGGTAGGCTACGTGGTAGTCCGTCCACGTCGGCTCGACGACGGCGACCGCGAGCGCCTCGGTGCCGTCGACGAGCGTGAGGTGGGCGGTGGCCCCGATGTCCTCGGCCAGGGACCGCAGGGCGGGCAGGGCCGCCTCGCGGACCAGCGGGTGCACCTGGCGGCCCAGCCGCAGCACCCCCAGGCCGACCCGGGCGCGGCCGCCGATGTCACGGCGCACCAGGGCGTGCTGTTCCAGTGTGGCGAGCAGTCGGTAGACGACGGTCCGGTTGACCCCGAGCTTGGTGGAAAGCTCGGTGACGGTCAGCCCGTGATCGGTGTCGGCGAGCAGTTTGAGGACGCGCAGTCCCCGGTCGAGCGTCTGCGAGGTCTCCGCGGTCACGACGCCCCTCCTCCGATGAGTGGCGGCTTCCCGACGCGGTGGGGTACGCCACCGGTCCCGTCCGGCAGCGCGCGAGGAGAGGCCGCCGGCCGCTTGACGCAATGGCACCGGCTGCGCTCCGCGGCGGCGCTGCCACGGGGCGTGTGCGTGACCGGCACCGTAGCGCCGCCGGTCCGCTCAGCGGAAGAGTCTGCCCACAATCCGGGCAGCGCGTGGCGATTTTCCGAGAATCGGTGCACGTTGTCCCGGCATGCGGACACCTCAGGGGCGCTGAAGGCGCCGTGCGGGCCGGCGAACCGGTCCGCACGGCGCCTGAGCGCGCCGCTGGGAGCCGGGGTGCGCCGGCTGCGGGCACATCGCGGCTGGTCGCGCAGTTCCCCGCGCCCCTTCGGGCGCAACTGCGGCCGCGCGGCTCACTTCATCCGCGTCGCCCACTCGCGGACCTTGTTGATCCGCTCGGTCAGCTGCCCCGCCGTCGCCTCCGCGCTCGGCGGGCCGCCGCACACCCGGCGCAGCTCGGTGTGGATCACGCCGTGCGGCTTGCCGCTCTGGTGGACGTACGCCCCGACGAGGGTGTTGAGCTGCTTGCGCAGCTCCAGCATCTCCTTGTGGGTGACCACGGGCCGCCGCTCGGCGGGCAGTTCGAGGAGGTCGGCCTCCGCGTCCGGCCGCTTGCGGCTGTGCGCGATCTGCCGGGCCTGCCGCTTCTGGAGCAGCATCTGGACCTGGTCCGGCTCCAGCAGGCCGGGGATGCCGAGGTAGTCCTGCTCCTCCTCGCTGCCGGCGTGGGCCTGCATGCCGAATTCGGCGCCGTCGTAGAGCACGCGGTCGAAGACGGCGTCGGACTCCAGCGCCTCGAAGGAGAGCTGGTCGTCCTCGCCGGTGTCCTCGTCCTGCTGGCGCTCGGCCTCGGCGAGGAGCTTGTCCTCCTCGGCGTAGGGGTCGTCCTCGCCGTCCTTCTTCGGCCGGTCCAGGACGTGGTCGCGCTCGACCTCCATCTCGTTGGCGAAGGTCAGCAGCGTGGGGATGGTCGGCACGAACACCGACGCGGTCTCGCCGCGCCGGCGGGAGCGGACGAAGCGCCCGACGGCCTGCGCGAAGAACAGCGGGGTGGAGATCGTCGTCGCGTAGACCCCGACCGCGAGCCGGGGCACGTCCACGCCCTCGGACACCATGCGGACGGCGACCATCCAGCGGGCGTCGGAGGCGGCGAAGTCGTCGATGCGCTTGGAGGCCCCGGTGTCGTCGGAGAGCACGACCGTGGCCGCCTCGCCGGTGATCTCGCGGATCAGCTTCGCGTACGCGCGCGCCGCCTCCTGGTCGGCGGCGATGACGAGGGCGCCGGCGTCGGGGATGGCCTTGCGGACCTCGCTCAGCCGCCGGTCGGCGGCGCGCAGGACGTTCGGCATCCACTCGCCGCGCGGGTCCAGGGCGGTGCGCCAGGCCTGCGAGATCGCGTCCTTGGTCATGGGCTCGCCGAGGCGGGCCTCGATCTCGTCGCCCGCCTTGGTGCGCCAGCGCATGTTGCCGCTGTAGGAGAGGAAGATGACCGGGCGGACGACGCCGTCGGCGAGCGCGTTGCCGTAGCCGTAGGTGTAGTCGGCGGCGGAGCGGCGGATGCCGTCGTTGCCCTCCTCGTAGGTGACGAAGGGGATGGGGTTGGTGTCGGAGCGAAAGGGCGTGCCGGTCAGGGCGAGGCGGCGGGTCGCCGGCTCGAACGCCTCCAGGCACGCCTCGCCCCACGACTTGGAGTCGCCGGCGTGGTGGATCTCGTCGAGGATGACGAGGGTCTTGCGCTGCTCGCAGCGGTTGCGGTGGAGCATGGGCCGGACGCCCACGCCCGCGTAGGTGACGGCCACGCCGTGGTACTCGCGGCCGAGGGGGCCGGCGCTGTACTCGGGGTCGAGCTTGATGCCTATCCGGGCGGCGGCGTCCGACCACTGCTTCTTCAGGTGCTCGGTCGGCGCGACCACGGTGATCTGCTGGACGACGTGGTGGTGCAGCAGCCACGAGGCGAGGGTGAGGGCGAAGGTGGTCTTTCCGGCGCCGGGGGTCGCTACGGCGAGGAAGTCACGCGGCTGTTCCTGGATGTACTTCCCCATCGCGCCCTCCTGCCAGGCGCGCAGCTTGTTGGCGGTACCCCAAGGGGCCCTGCCGGGGAAGGCGGGCGAGAGGTGGTGATGGGCGGTGGTAGTAGTCACGGTCTCCGTCGGCTGGCTCGGCGATCGGCAACCGCGTCAGCCTACCCGCGTCACGGTTCACGCTCCGGGGTTACGCACCGCGGTCACCCGGCGGTGGGACTGACGTCACACCCCTCCCGGCTGTCCGCGACCACCCCGACCTGCGGCTTGAGGCGCGTGGTGACGTACGCGCCGACGAGGGCGACCGCCGCCATGGTGAGGAAGACCACCGCGAAGGCGGCCGGCGGCGCGGCCGCGTCCGTGGTGTGCGCGCCGGCGTCGGTGGCGCCGCCGCCCAGGGCGACGAAGAGGACGCCGCTGACCCCGACGAGGGCGATGTTGCCGAGCGCGTCGGAGATCTGCAGGGAGGCCGCGTTCGAGCCCTCCTCGCCGGGGCGGGAGAGCTTGAGCAGCAGGACGCTGCCGCTGGAGATCGTCAGGCCCATGCCGTAGCCGCCGACGACCCAGGAGGCGGCGACGGCCCACACGGGCACGCCGTCGATCAGCACCGTCGCGGCCAGCGCGATGGAGGCGGTGATCAGCAGCATGCCGAGGCCCATCAGCCGCTCGCGGTAGGGCTCCAGGCGGGCGCGGCTCTGGGTGAACGAGCCGAGGGCCCAGCTCAGCCCGCCGCCGGTGAGGGAGAGTCCCGCCATCGTCGCGGACAGGCCGCGCTCGGTGACCAGCATCAGCGGGATGAAGCTCTCCGCACCGAGGAACGCGCCCCCGGCGATGCCGCGCAGCAGGACGACGGACGGCAGGCCACGGGCGGCCCGGAAGGTGCCCCTGGGCAGGAGCCGCAGGATCGAGGGGACGAGCAGCGCGAGCCCGGCGGCGGCCGGCAGGAGCGCCGTCCAGGCGAGGTCCTGCCCGGCGAACTGCAGCAGTCCCGCCCCGGCGGCGACGGCGAGGGCGAGGAGGATGCGGCGGCGGTCCATGCTCGTGGTGCGCTCGTCGGCGGGGAGGGCGCCCAGCGCCGGGAGCATCACGGCCAGCGGCAGCAGGATCAGCACCGGGATGGAGAGGAAGACCCAGCGCCACCCGATGTGCTCGGTCACGCTGCCCGCCACCAGCGGTCCGACGATCACGGGCAGCACCCAGGCCGCCGAGAAGGACGCCATGACCGAGGGCCGCAGCCGCTCGGGGTACGCCCGCCCGACCACGACGTACAGCGCGACGATGACCAGGCCGCCGCCGATCCCCTGTACCCCGCGCCCGGCCACGAACATCCACATCTCCTGCGCCGAGCCGGCGACGACGAGGCCGGTGCCGAAGGCCGCTATGCCCGTGAAGAGGGGGATCAGCGGGCCGGCCCGGTCGCACCACTCCCCGGAGAGGGTCATCGCGAACAGGCTTGCGGTGAAGTAGGCGGAGAAGGCGAACGCGTAGAGCTCGATGCCGTCCAGCGAGCGGGCCGCGACGGGCATCGCGGTGTTGACCGCGCTGGCCTCGAAGGCGATGAGGGAGACGACGGAGATGATGCCGAGGGTCAGGGCCCGGTGTCGGCGGCCCAGGACGCCTTGTGCGGTGTCCTGGGCGGTCGGCTCGGTGGCGAGGGATTCGGCGGCAGTCATTGGCTCAGCGTAAGAGGCAAAACCGCTTTTGGCCCCTGTCGCGGGGACCAGATCGCGTCGGTCTCGCGACGTAGGCGTCCCGCTGGTTCCGGATGTCTCGCCGGCGGGTGCGTCGTGGCTGGTCTCGCCGTTCCCCGCGCCCCTTTGCGTCCCTTCACTTCCCTTTACGTCGTGAGCAGCACGCCCCCGTACGAGGCTCCCGCGATCACGACCCAGGAGCACAGGCCCAGCGCGGCGACCCGTCCACCGGTGCGCGTCAGCGTAGGCAGGTGCACCGCGCTGCCGAGCCCGAACAGGGCGGCGGCCAGCAGCAGCTCCTGGGCGTGCTGCGCGAGGTCGAGCGCGCTGCCAGGGACCCGGCCGGTGCTGCGCACGGCGACCATGGCGAGGAAGCCGAGGACGAAGAGGGGGACGAGCGCGGGGCGCTTGCCGGTGGCGGCGGCGGAGCCGGCCGGTGCTGCCGGTGCGGCCCGGCGCGCCCGTACGGACATCGCGACGGCGGCGACGAGCGGCGCGAGCATAGCGACGCGCATGAGCTTGACGAGGACGGCGTCGGTGAGGGCGGTCGGCCCGGCGGTCTGCGCGGTGGCCACGACCTGCCCCACGTCGTGGACGCCCGCGCCGACCCAGCGGCCGAACTGCGCGTCGTCGAGCCCGAGCGGGTGGTGCAGGAGCGGCAGGACGGCGATGGCGAGGGTGCCGCAGAGCGTCACGAGGGCGACGGAGGTGGCCACGTCCTCCTCGTCGCTGCCGGACACCTCGCTGACCGCTCCGATCGCGGACGCGCCGCAGATCGAGTAGCCGGTGGCGATGAGCAGCGGCTGGTCGCCGCGCAGCCCGAGGCGGCGGCCGAGCCACAGCGTTCCGAAGAAGGTGGCGGCGACGACGGCGCAGACCATCACGACCGTCGCCCAGCCGAGGCCGAGCACGTCGTCGAGGCTGAGCTTGAGCCCGAGCAGCACGATGCCGACGCGCATGAGCCGCTTGCCCGCGAGCGTCAGCCCCGGCCGGCCCGCGCCGCGCACGCGCTCCCGGACGGCGGGGGTGTGCGCGGCCGCGATGCCGAGGACGACGGCGGCGGTGAGCAGGGGAACGGCGGGGACGAGCCGGTGCACGGCCCAGGCGGCGGCGACGCCCCCGGCGGCCATGGCGAGGCCGGGGAGCTTGCCGGGGGCGGGGGCCTTGCCGGTTCGGGTCGGTCGCGGGGGGCTGGTACGGGCGGAGAGGAGCGCCATCACAGTTCGTCGGCCGGCAGGTCGTAGACGCGCCGGACGCTGGAGCCGAGCCGGGCGACGTCGGCGCCGTAGACGTGGATCGAGATGGCCTTGTCGGTACAGGAGTTGCGCACGCGGTGGATGTCGCCGGGCGGTGCGAAGCCGCAGATGTCGCCCTGGTGGTTGACCACGTCGCCGGTCGCGACGAGGCGGGCGGTCGTGCCGTCGGGGACGAGCCGGTAGCGGCGTTCGCTCTCCGTGCCCTCGTGGACTCCGGTGACGCACCACGAGACGTGGTCGTGGATGGTGGTCTGCTGGCCGGGCAGCCAGACGAGGGCCACGACGGAGAAGCTGCCGTCGCGCTCGGCGTGCAGGATGTGCTGGCGGTAGCGGTCGGGGTGGCCCTCGCGCTGCTCGGGGGTGAGCAGGTCGTCGGTGCCGAGGTGGGCCGCGAGCCGCTCGCCCACGAGGTAGGCCGTCGTGTCGGGCGGCAGGCCACGGCCTACCGCCTCGCGGACGTCGTCGACGAGCTGGCCGAGGCGTGCGGTCGTCGGAGCTGCGGTGGGTGTGGTCATGAGTGCAGCGTCGGACCGGGTGATCCATCGGTCCAACGACAGTTTGTTGACGGGTTCCCAAAGCCCGCTTATGGACGGCCGTCCGTGGGGCGCCGCCGGAGACCCCGCCCGTCAGCAGCCGACGCGGCGCGCGGCAACGGCCTTCAGCTCGTCCAGGACGAGGGCGGTGGCGGGGATGCGCAGGTGCTCGCGGAGCACGTAGGCCGAGACCTGGCGGCGCGAGGCCGGGTCCAGGGCCCGGCCGGTGATCTTGTCGTGGCGCAGGAAGGACAGGACGAGCCCCGGCATCATGGCCACCCCCAGCCCCTCCGCGACCAGCGACTGCACCACCAGGTTGTCGTCCGTGGTGAACGCGATGTCGGGGGCGAAGCCGAGCTCGGCGCACTCGTGGAGGAAGTTGGTGCGGCAGCGCAGACAGCCCGCGATCCAGCGCTCGTCGGCCAGGTCGGCGAGCTTGACGGCGCGGCGGCGGGCGAGCGGGTGGCCGGTGGGCATCAGGACCGTCAGCTGGTCCTCCAGGAGCGGCGTCTCCACCACCTCGTCCGGGATCTGTTCGTGCAGGCCGGGATAGGTGAAGGCGAGGGTGATGTCGCACTCGCCGCGCACCAGGCGGTGTATCGACTCCGGGGGTTCGCCCTCCAGCAGTTCCACGCGCACGCCCGGGTGGTCGGCGGCGAGGCGGGCCAGTGCCTCCGGTATCAGGGTGGCGCTGGCGCTGGGGAAGGCGCAGACCCGCACCCGCCCGGCGCGGAGCCGGGTGAGGGAGCTCATCTGCTGCTGGGCGGCGGTGAGGCTGTCGAGGATGGTCTCGGCGTGCCGGGCGAGCGCCTCACCGGCCTCGGTCAGCCGCATCCGGCGGCCGACCCGGATGAAGAGCGGAGTGCCCACCGACCGTTCGAGGGCCTTCATCTGCTGGGTGATCGCGGGCTGCGTGTACCCCAGCGCGCGGGCGGCCGCCGAGTAGGAACCGGCCGCGACCACCGCGTGGAACGTCTTGATGTGCCGCGAGTCGAACACCCCGGAATCATAAGCGGAATTTGGGATAGACGAGAGAGGGCGGGGGGTTGCTTTTGGATCAACGGGCATTTCAGGCAGGGTGGACTTATGACGCGATACACCTCGTACGACTCGGCCGAACTGTCCTACCGGGTCCTACGGGCGCGGGACGGCTCGGCGGGCCCGCCCCTGGTCTGCCTCGCCGGCGGCCCCGGGCGGGACGCCGCCTACCTCGGCGACCTCGGCGGCCTGGACGCCCACCACACCCTCGTCATCCCCGACAGCCGGGGCACCGGCGACTCCCCGCCGGCACCCGACCCCGCCGGCTACGCCTTCCCCGCCCTCGCCGAGGACCTGGAGGCGCTCCGCCGCCACCTGGGCGTGGACCGCTTCGCCCTCCTGGCCCACGACGCGGCGTGCGCGACGGCCCAGGCGTACGCGGCGTCCCACGCCCACCACCTGTCGCACCTGATCCTGGTCACCCCCGGCTCCCGGCTACAGGGCGAGCTGCCCACGGACGCCGAGGAGATCTTCGAGGCGCGCGCCACGGAGGACTGGTGGACGGACGCCTACGTGGCCGTCCACACCCTCCCCTCGGCCACCGGCCTGGACGAGGTCCGCGACCTGCTCCGCCGCGCGGCCCCCATGGGCTACGGCCGCTGGGACGCCCCGCAGCGCGCCCACGCGGCCGAAGAAGGCGCCCAGTTGGGCCCCGTCCCCCGCGCCGGCTTCTGGCAGGGCGTCGACGAACCGGCCCGCCGGGCCCTCCTGGAGCGCCTGCGCGAGGTGAGCTGCCCGACCTTGGTGGTCACGGGCGACCGCGACGCCCTGGCGGGCATGCGCGCGGGCGAGATCGTCGCGGCGTCCATCCCCGGAGCGATCCTGCGCCCGCTGCACGAGGTGGGCCACTACCCCTGGGTGGACGAGCCGGAGATGCTCCGCCCGCTGGTGGAACAGTTCCTGCGCACGGGGGCGGCGTGAACGCGGCGTGTCAGTCGTATGGCAGGGGACGCGGGACCGTTGCCGCGGCGGGCGGCCGACCCTAGGTTCGTGGGGGAAGGCACAACGTGGCCGTGTGCCCGAGTGGTTGAGGGGCTCGCCTGCAAAGCGAGTTACGCCGGTTCGATTCCGGTCACGGCCTCTTGGCGATGACGGGGACGCCTTGACTACCGGCATGCCCATCGGGCCGAGACCATGTGATCAAGGCCTGCGGCGGCGGATGACGACCAGGGGAATGACGACTGCCGCCGTCGCTGCGCCGCCGATGCCGATCCACATCAGTGTGTCGTCGTCGTCCGCATTCTTGCCCCTCGGTGGCATGCCGCCCGTGGCCTTGGTCGCGGAAGGCTGCGGCGCACCGGCACCCAGCAGGCCCGGTTCCGGCAGCGGATTCACGTCGGCCGGGCCCGGGTCGCCCGGGTCTTTCAGGGCGATGCGGGGGCGGACGACTCCGTAGCCGATGTAATCCGTGCGCTCCTTGCCGCTGCGGGGGCCGCCGGCCGTATTGATGAGTACGCGCGTCACCTGGTTCGCGGTCCAGTCGGGGTGCGCGGACCAGATGAGGGCGGCTGAGGCGGAGGCGAGGGCGGTGGCATCGCTCGTGCCGTGCGTCTTGCAGAGCTCGGTGTCGCCTCCGCAAGCGGAGACGATCTCGTCGCCGGGTGCCGCCAGGTCGACTTGGGGGCCGTGCACCGATTCGGCGGTCGATTTGTTATCCCGGCCGGTGGCCGCTACGCCGATTACTCCTGCGGTCGCTGACGGATACTGAGCCGTGTTGTCCTTGTCACCGCGGTTACCCACGGCGGCAAAGATCAGCTTCCCCTTCGCCACGGCATATCGCACAGCGTCCACGAGTTCCTGGCTCTCGCTGTCCTGTCCCATCGAAATGTTGAGGATCTTCGCATCCGTATCGGCCGCGTATCGGATAGCGGCACTGAGTTCCGTCAAGAAACTCTTAGAACCTTCGACATCATTCTTGGCCAGCTCCCAATCCGCCACTCGCAAGGGCAGGATCTTTGCCCCGGGCGCCAGGCCGAACGACCCATTTCCCCCCGTGCGCTTACCTGTGGCTGCGATGATCGCCGCCATCGAGGTCCCGTGGCCGGGGTTGTCAGCGTGCGCCCCACCCTCCTGATGCGAGAAACTCTTTCCTTCCAGCACCTGGCCACGGAGATCCGCCAGCGTCGGGTCCACGCCACTGTCGATCACCGCCACGGTGACGCCCTGACCGGTACTGACCTGCCACATCTCGTCCGCACGCATGGCGTCTAGGTGCCACTGCTGTTCACGAATCGATGCCGCGTAGGACGGTGAGGCCGTCACACCGACCAGCAGGCAGGCGAGTGTCCAGCCCGCGCCCCGCACCGTCCACGTCCGCTGACGATCTGCCCTGACCCGCATGTTCATTCCCCTCGAACGTGACCTCAGCCGCGAGGTCACTCGATGACCGGCGGGACCACCCGGCGGCTGCTCTGGCTCCATGTCTCCTCGTCCTCGACGAGGTAGGCGGGCCTCTGTCCGCCGTTCCGCCGCTGAGGAGTTGCGCCTGCCGCTCCGTGCACAGGGCCCATGCCGACCGCGCCGCCCCCGGCCACCGGGTGGCCGGCTCGCGGCAGACCAGTGCCACCCGGCGTGAACGTCCCGCCCGACGACGCTCCGGGACGGCTCCCGGGCCGTCCGCCCACCACTCCACCGGGCTCCGAAGCGAAAGTCCGGCCTCGTGCGCCGGCCGGCGGCGCGGCAGGGCTCGCTCCGCCGAAGCCCCCGACAGGACCGGGGCCGTGCCCCATGGCCGGATTCCGATTCCCCGCGTGACCCGGCTGCTCCGTACCGATGACCGTGCCCCGCGGGACCGGTGCAGTGGGCCCGTTCGCACGTGGGGGCAAGGGCTGCCCGCCGACGATGCCCGGGTCGTGCGGGCGCGGCAGCGGCAGGGAGGGGCGCGTGCTCGACGGGCCCTGCCGGGGCGGCACGGACGGTCGCGCCTCCCCAGGGAGGCGGCCGCCGATGACCGGGCCTGTGCCTGAGGGACCCGGGTACGGGAGGGGCGGTACGGGATAGCGCTGTGGCGGTGCGGTGTCCCCTACCGGACCACCACTGGGTGGGCCGGTAGGCACCGGGGCCGGGGCCGTAGGAAGCTGCGGGCCGCTGTCGATCCCCGTGCCGACGTGACGGTCGGGAGAGGGTTGCACAGCACCCCTCGAAGGAGATCCCGGCAAGTCAGGCACCTCAGCCCGGGGTGACGCCACCCCGGGCCCGCTCCCCGGCGACACAGACGCGCCGGGGAGCGCTACGGACTCACCTTCCCCACCGTTCCCCTGGGCACCCCCGGCTCCGACAGGCTGAATGTGCTCCACATCCGAGTACCAACCGTCATGCCGCGGCATCATCTCCCCCGGCACCACCGGAAACTTAGGCCGCTCCGCCTTGGCGATCTGCACCCCCGACTCCTGGTACGACTCCGCCAGCGCCTTCATCAGCTCCGCCGCCGCCGCGTGGTTCTTCTCCAGGCGCTGCTGGGCGTCGTACGCCTGCTTCTGTGTCGGGCCGCCCAAGTTGATGCCGTGGTCCACATCCGTCACGAACGGCGACGGGACCTTGCCTACCAGCAGAGGGCGGTTCTTCAGGTACGCGTCCACCGTCGCCTGGTCCGCCGCCGAGTGCTTAGGCATCCGCGTCGCGCCGCCCAGGGTCGTCGCCGCGTAGTTCAGCCACGTTCCCGCCGTCCCCGCGTACTCGCTCAGGCGTATCGTCGCCAGGCCCATGTCGTCGCCCCATTTGCGGAACGCCTCGCCGCCCTGGCCGTCCCACGTGACGCGCTTCATGTGCCGGATGAGGTCGTCGCCGATCTTCTTGATCGTGGTCGACGCCTCGTGCAGCTTGAGAGCCGTCACCGTGACGCGGTGGACGTCCGCCCGCGCGACCATCTGCTCCAGTTGCTGGTGCGGGAACGCGTGGAAGTCGTTCGCGGCGAACCCCGGGGTGCCCGCCGGTCGGGACGCTTCAGCCATCGGTGCTCCTGCTCCTCGTCACAGAGAACCCTGGTCGTCACCGGACGCCTTGACGCGTTCACCGGGCCGCCGTACGACCGGGGCCGGCTGCGCGTGGCGGTCCTTGTGGGGGTCGTGGTGCTGCCGCAGTTTCTCCTGGATCGCCCACATGCGGTCCCGGACGTCGGCGTCGGTGCCCTCGTAGCCGCCGTGGGCGTCCCGCACCGCCACGGTCAGCGCCTCGATCTGGTCGCCCAGCAGCTGAGAGAGCGTCATCAGATCGGCGTGCACGCCGTCGTAGACGTCGTAGAAGCGCTTCGCCGC
The DNA here is from genome assembly GCF_040646215.1 of Streptomyces sp. NPDC046215. Lineage (NCBI taxonomy): Bacteria > Bacillati > Actinomycetota > Actinomycetes > Kitasatosporales > Streptomycetaceae > Streptomyces > Streptomyces sp. NPDC046215. The sequence continues at coordinate 72,543 of NZ_JBEYZW010000018.1, forward strand.
CGTGAAGCCCTCTCCGAGGTGCGCCTGTTCCAGGCGGTCGTCGGCGATGCGGGTCGGCGTCGCCTCCGACTCGCCGAAGGTGGTGAGCAGTTCGTCGACCCGGCCCTGAAAGACCTTCAGCGAGGCCAGTTCGGCCTTGATGCGCTCCCGCTGGGATGCCGGTGCCGATGCGTTCTCAGCCACGTACGCGCCTCTTCACTGCCTTCGCCCCCACCACTCCGACCCCGGATGTAACTTCACGCTACACACTACTGCCGGGCAGTGACACGACGCCTGAGTACCCCTACTCAGGCCCCCGTCGCCACCGCCGCCTGCGGCCGGATCGGAAGGCGGTTGCAGGGGCGGCCCGTTGCCGCGCGGACGGCCGCGGCCACGGCCGCCGGGGACGTCACGACCGGGACCGCGCTGATCGCCTTGGCGCCGAAGGGCGCGACCACGTCACGCTCCTCGACCAGCTTCACGATGCGGATGTCCGGGGTGTCCAGCGACGTCGGCAGGGCGTAACCGGTGAGGTCCGGGCGGCGGACGAGGCCCGCGCTGGTGCGGAGGTTCTCCGAGAGGGCCGCGCCCACGCCCTGGGTGATACCCGCCTCGATGCGGGTGCGGGCCTGGCCGGGGTTGAGGACGCGGCCGACGTCCTGGGCCACGGCCATCTCCACCACGCGCACCGAGCCCAGCTCGACGTCGACGTCGACGACCGCCCGTACGGCGCAGAAGGCGAGGCCGACGAACGCGTCGCCCTGGCCCGTCTCGTCCAGGGGCTCGGTCGGGTGGGGGCGGCACTGGGCGGTGGCCCAGAGTTCCTTGCCGGCCAGGGCCTCGGCGACCGTGGTGCTCAGCACCCCGTCGTACGACGTGATCTTGCCGTCGGCGATGGTCAGGAGCTCGGTCGACATGCCGAACTGGTGGGCCAGCGGCTGGAGGAGCTGGGTGCGCACCATGCGGGCCGCGCGCTCCACGGCGCCGCCGGAGACCCAGGTGTGACGGCTGTGCGCGCCGGGTCCGGAAGGCGGCTGGTCGGTGTCGACCGGTGCGACGTAGACCTCTTCGAGGCCGAGGATCTCCTGGACGATCTGGCGGGCGAGGGTCGCGAAACCCTGCCCCGTCTCGACGGCCGCACAGATGACCGTGGCCACCGGGCCAGTCACCTTGACGGTGGCCGTGGACACCTCGTCCGCGCCCTCCGCGCCGAGCATGTGGACCATGCCGAGGCCGTAGCCGACGCCGCGCCGCACGGCGCCGGGCTCCCCCGCGCCGTCGAGGCCGCCGGGCAGCAGCCACTGCTCCTCCGGGTCGCTCATGGGGAGCGGCGGGAGGGGGAAGTCGCGGACGGAGCGCAGGAGTTCGGCGACGGGGGCGGGACAGGTGACCGTCTGGCCGGTGGGCAGCAGGTCGCCGGTGGCCATGACGTTGCGCAGGCGCAGTTCGGCGGGGTCGAGGCCGAGCCGGGCGGCGAGCTTGTCCATCTGGCCCTCGTAGGCCGCGCAGACCTGCATGGCGCCTTCGCCGCGGACATGGCCGGAGGGGGGGTTGTTGGTCCGTACGGCCCAGCCCTCGATGAAGGCGTGCGGGACGACGTAGGGGCCGCAGGCGAAGGACACGGCCGCCGCGAGGGCCTCGGAGGAGGAGTCGGCGTAGGCGCCGGCGTCCAGCAGGATCTGCGCCTCGACCTTGACGAGCTTGCCCTCGGCGTCCGCGTGGTGGCGGTAGCGGAGCAGCGTCGGGTGGCGGTGCGGGTGGCTGAGGAAGGACTCCTCGCGGGTGGCGGCGAGCTTGACGGGGTGGCCGGTGCGCAGGGCGAGCAGGCCCAGCGGCAGCTGCATGCCCGGGTCCTCGCGGTCGCCCATCGCGCCGGGCACGCCGGTGACGACGACCTTCACGCGCTCGGGCTCCAGGCCGAAGCAGGCGGCGGCCAGGTCGCGGTCGGCGTGCGGGTCGGTCGAGGCGGTGTAGATCTCGACGCCGCCGTCGGGGCGGGGGACGGCGAGCCCGGCCTCGGCGCCGATGGGGGCGGGGTCCTGGCGGCCGATGCGGTACAGGCCCTCGACCACGACGTCACCGGTCGCCTCGGGGTCGCCGAAGCGCAGCGGGATGTGGCGGATGAGGTTGCCGTCGGGGTGCAGCGGCTCGGCCGAGAACGCCTGTTCGGGGTCGGTGACGGGCTCCAGCACCTCGTACTCGACGGCGATCGCGGCGGCGGCGAGGCGGGCGGTGTCGGGGTGGTCGGCGGCGACCGCGGCGATCGGCTCGCCGTGGTGGCGCACGATGTCGGAGGCGAAGACGGGCCGGTCGGCGATGCGGCGGCCGTGGGCGGCGTCACCGGGGACGTCGGCGTGGGTGATCACGGCGTGGACGCCCGGCATGCGGGCGGCCTCGGTGGTGTCGACGGAGCGGATGCGGGCGTGGGGGTGCGGCGAGCGCAGCACGGCCGCCCACAGCAGCCCCTCGGCCCACAGGTCGGCGGCGTAGGGGTAGACGCCCTGGGTCTTGGCGGGCGCGTCGGCGGGGGTGAGGGTGACGCCGAGGCCGTGCGGTGCCGGTTCGGCGGAGCCCGCCGCGGGGGGCGGGGTGAGGGTGGGCACGGTGGCGGCCCCGTGGCTCCCGGCCGTCCCGGCCGTGCCCATTCCGCCCATGCCGCCCGTTCCCGTCATGCCGTTGCCTTTCCGCTGCCGCCGCCGTGCGGGCCCGCCTGGTGCGGGATGCGTGCCTGGTCCGCGTCCGGCTGCGCTTCTTCCTGTGCTGCGGCGCTCTCCGCGCGCTCCTCGACGACCTGGCGCACCGCGTCGAGGACCCCCCGGTAGCCGGAGCAGCGGCAGAGGTTGCCGCAGATGGCCTGGCGGGTCTCCAGCTCGGTCGGGGCGTGGTTGCCTTCGAGGAGGTCGTGCATGGTCATGGCCATTCCCGGCACGCAGAACCCGCACTGCACGGCGCCGCAGTCGACGAGCGCGCGCTGGACGTCCGAGGGGCAGCCGTCGGTCGCGAGGCCCTCGACCGTGCGCACCTCCGCGCCGGCGGCGGTCGCGGCGGGGACGAGGCAGGAGGCGACGAGCCGCCCGTCGACCTGGACGGAGCAGGCGCCGCACTCGCCCTGGGAACAGCCGTCCTTGGCCCCGGCGAGGCCGAGGCGCTCACGCAGGACGTAGAGGAGGGACTCCCCGATCCAGGCGTCGGTGACGGGCCGGTCGGTGCCGTTGACGCGCAGGACGTACGAGGCACAGGGGTGCTCGGTGTGGGGCGCGCCGAGCGGGTCGGGCCGGGGCTCCGGTTGCGGCTCCGGCCGGGGCTCGCCGGCGTCGCCGGCCGGGGCCGCGGCGGCGGGCTCGGTGAGGGGTTCGGCGGCGGCCCGGGGCTCCGGCTCGGGGGCGGCCGCCGGTTCGGCGGGCTCGGCCTGGTGCTCGTGGTGGCCCGGGGGGTACGCCCGGTCCTCTTCCGCCGGTGGCTCGGCGGGCTCCTCGGCCGGTGTCCACGCGTCGGCCGGGGTGTCGCCCGTACCGGTGACGCCCGTGGGGTGCTGCCGGCCGGTGAACGGCTCCCGCGCGTCGACGGGCCCGGCCGGGGCGGGGGTGCCGGAGGCGGCGGGAGAGTCTGCCGCGGGCACGCCCTGGGCCGCGCCGGGGAAGGCGGCACCCAGGGTGTACTCGCCGGACTCGTCGGGCGCGTCCTCCGCGATGACGGGGATCGACCACTGGCCGGTGGAACCGGTGTCGTCGGCCCGGGGGGCGTCCGCGGCGGGCTGCTCCCACGCGTGGCCGGCGTCGGCGGCCGGCTGCTGCCACTGGTCCATGCCGTGCAGCCCGCCGTGGCCGTGCGGGTCGGTGTGGATGTGCAGGCCGTCGTGGACGTGGTGGTCCGCCGGGCCGTGCGCGGGGTATCCGCCGGACGCGTCCGGCGTGCCGTCACCGGAGGTCGGGACGGTCCAGTGCCCGTGCGCCCGGGCCTGACCGGCCGGGTCCTCGTGGAGCGGGGTGCCGGACGTGCCTGCGGCCCCGTAGACCGGGGTGCCGTGCGCGGGCGTGCCGTGTGCGGCGGGCTCCCGCGCGTCGTGGGCCTGGGTGCCGCCGCCGTCGGCGGACGCGCCGTGACCGGCGGACCCGTAGAGCGGCGTGCCGTGCGCGGGCGTGCCCTGAGGCGGCATGCCGTGGGCGGCGGAGTCCCGCGCGTCGTGGGCCGAGCTGCCGGACGTGCCCTCGGGGGCAGCCCCGTAGAGCGGGATGCCGTGCGCCGGCGTGCCGTGCGCGGTGGCCTCCCGCGCGTCGTGGGCCGAGCTGCCGGACGTGCCCTCAGGGGCAGCCCCGTAGAGCGGGATGCCGTGCGCCGGCGTGCCGTGCGCGGTGGCCTCCCGCGCGTCGTGGGCCGAGCTGCCGGACGTGCCCTCGGGGGCAGTCCCGTAGAGCGGCGTGCCGTGCGCCGGCGTGCCCTGGGACGGCACGCCATGCGCCGCGGAGTCCCGCGCGTCGTGCGCCGGGCCCCCGTCGCCGGACGCTCCATGGCCCGCCCCGTAGACCGGCGTGCCGTGCGTCGGCGTCCCATAGACCTGCGTGCCGTGCGCGGGCGTGCTGTGCCTTGGCCGGGACTGGTCCGTTCCGGCCGCCGGGACCCCCTCCGCCGGCGTGGCGGAGCCGAACGGCATGGCCCACTCCGCCGTCGCCTGCGGATCCGCGCCGGATTCCCGGGCCTGCTCGTGCGAGGCCTGCCCGTGCAGCGGATGCTCGTGAGAGAGCTGCCCGTGCGACGGCTGCTCGGGCTCGTACTCGTAGGACGCCGCCGGGGCGCCCCACTCCCCCGGCCACTGCTCCGGCGCGGGGGTGCCCGCCGGTGCGGGGGCGGGCTGCTGCCACGCCTCGACCGTGGGCGGGGTGTAGCCGCCGGCGCCGGTCGCGGCCAGCGGGTCCCAGGTGCCGCTGCCGGTCAGCGCCACGCCCGGGTGGGCGAGCAGCTCCGGCGGCAACTGCACGAACGCCGTGCCCTCGTCGTACTCGCCACGCGGGATCGGCTGCCAGCCGCCCTGGCCGGCGGCCCCGGCGTGTCCCTGCTGTTCGTCACTCACGCGAGTGCCCTCCCCAGTGCTCGGCGGGCCAGAGTCGCCACCGTACGACGCAGGTGCAGGGCGGCGGGCGGCAGGGTGCCCGGCGCGCCGTCGAGCGTGGGCCCCGGGTCGGGGATGCAGGCCGCGGCGACGTAGTCGCCGAACGCGGCGCACGCCTCCGGCGCGAGCGTGCGCTCGCCGTCCCAGTCGATGAGCGAGGCGACCCAGCCCTCGGCGTCGAGGGGGCGCAGCGGCATGGGCGCGACGGCGCCCACCGCGCAGCGCACGTTGCGGCGGGCCGGGTCGAGGACGACGGCCACGGAGGCGACGGCCCGGCCCGGGCCCGTGCGGCCGGTGGCCTTGAGGAAGGTCTGGGGGGCGTGCAGCAGCGGCACGCGGACGTAGCCGATCAGCTCGCCGGGCCGCAGCATGTCGAAGCCGGTCAGGAGGTGGCCGATGGGGACCTCGCGGCGCGTGCCGCCGGGGCCCGCGATGACGAGCGTGGCTTCGAGGGCGGCGAGGACGGGCAGCGCGTCGCCGGTCGGGGCGGCGGAGGCGATGTTCCCGCCGAGGGTGCCGGCGTTGCGGATCTGGGGCGGGCCGGCGGCGCGCGCGGCGGTGGCGAGCGCCGGGATGAGGGCGGCGAAGTCGGGCCTGCCCATCCGGGCGTGGGTGAGTCCGGCGCCGAGCAGGGCGTGGCCGTCCTGGTACTGCCAGCCGCGGATCTCGTTGATGCGGCCGAGGCCGACGAGGGCGGCGGGCCGCAGCAGCCCGGAGTTGACGGCCGCCATCAGATCGGTGCCGCCCGCCACGGGCACGGCGGCGGGCATGGCGGCCAGCGCCGCCACGGCCTCGTCGAGCGAGCCCGGCAACGTCACCGTGTGCGCCGCCTGCGGTGCGTGCGTGGTCAACCCAGCTGCCCCTTCCCCGGAAGGTCCCGGTGGTCCGGCTGTTCCGCCTGATCCCGCCGTACGGTACGTGCTGTCGGCCCGGACGTGGCAACTCTGGCACATCTTCCGAGTCCGCCGTCGCGAGGGTCCGCGAACCGCCGGTCCGTCCCCGGCATGGCGAATGGTCCGATTCTCCCGCAGAGTCGCCGCTGTGTGCGGATTGCCATTGTTCGGTAGTCCTTGCGCGGCTTACGGCGTTGTGTGAACGACCACCGTGTCAGGGAGGCGTCCTGACGGCGCGCAGCTCGGCCGGGCCTCACACGATCGGGGGCGGCCCCTCGATCGGGCGTCCGAGGACCCCGGGGCGGCGCTGCCAGGGGTGGGGTCCGGCGGGCGGGCGGTAGTCGACGCCGAGGGCGTCAAGCCGGGCGTAGTGGGCGGTCATTCGGCGGGAGAAGTCCTGGTAGTCGCGGTCTTCGGGGGCGGGCAGGGCGGACCAGGCGACCTCGGCGAAGGCGGCCAGGCGGGGGAACGCCTGGTAGTCGACGCGCTGCTGGGTCTCCGTCACCTCGGACCAGAGGTTGGCCTGCGTCCCGATGACGCGGGCGGCCTCGGCCCCGGTGAGCTCCGGGGGGACGGGCTCGAAGCGGTAGACGTCCTCCAGGGTGCGGACGTAGCCGATGGGCACGGGCTCGTCGGCCCCGGCGGCCTGCCGGTGGTCGAGGTAGACCTGCTGCTCGGGGCACATGACGACGTCGTGGCCGGCCCGGGCGGCGGCGATGCCGCCCGCGTAGCCGCGCCAGGAGGAGACGGTCGCGCCCTCGGCCAGGCCGCCCTCCAGGATCTCGTCCCAGCCGACGAGGCGCCGGCCGCGCGCGGCCAGCCACCGGTCGAAGTGGCGGATGAACCAGCTCTGCAGCTCGTCCTCCCCGGCGAGGCCCTCGGCCGCGATGCGGGCCTGCGCGGCCGGGGACGCCTTCCACTGGTCCTTGGGGCACTCGTCGCCGCCGATGTGGACGTAGCGCGAGGGGAAGAGGTCGAGGACTTCGGTGAGCACCTGCTCGTAGAAGGCGAGGGTGTGGTCGGTGGGGGCGAGGACGTTCGGATTGACGCCCCAGGTGTCCCAGACGGTGAGCGAGGCGGTGTCGACGACGTCGGTGTTGCCCAGTTCGGGGTACGCGGCGATGGCGGCCTGCGCGTGGCCGGGAAGGTCGATCTCCGGGACGACGGTGATGTGCCGCTCGGCGGCGTACGCCACGATCTCGCGGATGTCGTCGCGCGTGTAGTAGCCGCCGTGCGGCCGCTCGTCCCACAGCGGGGAGGCCCGGTGCCCGTGTTTGGTGCGGGCGCGCCACGCCCCGACCTCGGTCAGCCTGGGGAAGGCGCGGATCTCCACGCGCCAGCCCTGGTCGTCCGTCAGGTGCAGGTGGAGGACGTTGAGCTTGTGGGCGGCGAGCAGGTCCACGTAGCGCAGGACGCCGTCCTTGGGCAGGAAGTGGCGGGCCACGTCGAGGAGGACGCCGCGCCAGGCGAAGCGGGGCGCGTCCTCGACGGTGGTCGCGGGCAGCTCCCACGCGCGCCCGCCGGTGACGGGCGCCCGGCGGAAGGCGGCCGGGCCGAGCAGCTGACGGAGGGTCTGCGCGCCCCAGAACACCCCGGCCGCGCTCGCGCCCTGCACGCTGACGCGGCGGTCGTCGACGTGCACCCGGTACGCCTCGGGGCCGTGCTTCTCCCCCAGCGCGGGGAGGACGCGCAGTTCGACGGGGTTACCGCCGGTGCCGTGGTGGGGGTGCAGCGGCAGGCCGGTGGCCGCGCCGACGGTGGCGCGCAGCCAGCGGGCGACGCCCTCGGTGCCGGGGCCCGCGTCCAGGGTGGTGTGTTCGTCGAGCGTGCGGCCCGCGCCGGGCGGTGCCTGGCCGGTGCGGCGCGGCGCCGGGATCAGGTCCGTGCGGAAGTCACTCATGGCGTTACTCCTTTACCGCTCCGCCGAGGCCCGAGACGAGCCTCCGCTGGACGAGGACGAAGAAGACGAGCACCGGGAGGGTCATGAGGGTCGACGCGGCCATGATGCCTCCCCAGTCGTTGCCCTCGTCCTTGAAGAAGACGAGGAGCGCCATCGGCAGCGTCGAGTTCTCGGTGGCGCTGATGATGAAGGACTTCGCGAACAGGAAGTCGTTCCAGGTCGAGATGAAGGAGAAGACGCTCGTCGCCACCAGGCCGGGGAGGACGAGCGGGAAGAGGATCTGCCACAGGAAGCGGGTGCGGCTGGCCCCGTCGAGGTACGCGGCCTCCTCCAGGGATTCCGGCACGGCCTTGACGAAGCCGCGCAGCATCCAGATCGCGAAGGGGAGGGAGAAGGCGAGGTGCGGCAGGATCAGCGAGCCGAGGGTGTTGAGGCCGACGCCGGGCACGGTGTCGCCGAGGTCGCGCATCAGGAAGAACAGCGGGATGGTCAGGGCCTCGACGGGCACCATCTGCGCCACCAGGAACATGACGAGCAGCGTCGTGCGGAACCGGAAGCGGAAGCGGGTCACGGCGACGGCCGCGAGGAAGGCCACGAGCGCGGAGGCGACGACCACGACGGCCGCGACGAGGAGGCTGTTGAGGAAGTACCGCCCGAAGTCCTGCTGGCCGAGGACGCGCCGGAAGGCGTCGAGCGAGGGGTGCAGGGTCCAGGGGCGCGGCCTGGCCGACTGCACCTCGCCCGCCGGCCGGAAGGCGGAGAGGACCATCCAGTAGAGCGGGAAGGCCACCACGGCGGCGACGAGCAGGGCCGCGGCCTCGGCGGCGAGCCGCCACGGCCTGCGGACGCGGGCACGGGTGCGGATGCCGGTCATATTTCCTCCCCCTGACGCTTCAGCAGCCTCAGGTAGCCGAGGGTGACGGCCAGCAGGATCAGCAGCATGACCACGCCGATGGCCGAGCCGAGGCTGTACTGCGAGGAGGCGAACGCCTTCTGGTAGGCGTAGACGTTGAGCGTGAGGTTCTGCCCGGCGACGCCGCCGCCGTTGGTCATCACATAGATCTGCGTGAACACCTTGAAGTCCCAGATGACCGACTGGATGGTGACGACGACCAGGATCGGCCGGAGCATCGGCGCCATGACACCGCGCCAGATCCGCCACTGCGAGGCGCCGTCGAGGGCCGCCGCCTCCAGGACCTCGCCGGGAATGGCCCGGATCCCGGCGTAGACGGTCACCATGACGAAGGGGAATGAGCACCAGACGACTTCGAGGAGGACGAGCGCGAAGGCGCTGTAGCGGTCGTAGGTCCAGGAGTGGCCGGCGAAGCCGGACAGCCCGGCCCACGCCAGCACCTTGTCGACCGGGCCGAAGTCGGGGTCGAAGAGGAAGAGCCACACCGTGGAGCCGGTGACCGCGGGCGTCGCCCAGGCGCCGAGCGCGGCGACCGTCAGCGCCAGGCGCGGCACGGCCCGGACGCGCGTCAGCAGGACGGCCAGCGCGCAGCCGACGGCCAGGGTCGCCAGGACACAGGCCGCGGCGAAGACGACCGTCGCCGCGAGGACCTCCCGGAACTGTCCGTCGCGGAAGAGCTCCGTGTAGTTGGCGAACCCCTGGAAGGACGTGGGTTCGCCGCCGCTGACCTGCGCTTGGGTGTACTCCAGGAAGGAGATGAGGCCGAGCTGGTAGACGGGGTAGACGAGCAGCCCGCCGAGGACGACGAGCGCGGGGGCGAGGTACAGCCAGGGGGTCCAGCCGCCGTGCCGGGCGGGACGCGTGCGCCGCGCGGGGGCGGCCGTGGCGGGGTGCGGTGAAGAGGCCATCGGTTCAGCCCGCCGCCGCGAAGGCGTCGTTCATCTTCCGGGCCGCGCTCGCGGCCGCCGCGTCGACGCTCCTGCGGCCGCTCACGACCTCCTGGAAGAGGGTCGGCAGCACCTGGGCGGCGTCGATGGCCGCCCAGGCGGGCGTGGCGGGCACGGACCGGGCACCGGCCGCGAGGGTCCGCACGAACGGTTCGACGAAGGGCTGCTCGCGCGCCGCGTCCCGCCGGACGTCGGTGTAGGTGGGCAGGAACCCCATGGCGTCGAAGAACTCGGCCTGGGCGCGCTTGCCGCCGAGGGTCTTCATCAGGTCCACGGCGAGGGTGCGGTGGGAGCTGCTCTTGAGGACGCCGAGGTTGTTCCCGCCCGCGAAGGCCGGGGCGATGTCCCCTTCCTCCACCCCGGGGAGCGGCACGACCGCGTAGGAGCCCTTGACCTTGCCGCTCTCGACGGCCCGGTGGCTGAAGTCACCGCCGATGGCCATGGCGGCCTTGCCCGCCGCGAACGCTTCGACCGTGGCGTTGCCGCCCAGCTGCGCGCAGGTGCTCGCCGGGCAGTTGTCGTCACCGAAGAGGGCGGTGTAGGCCGCGATGCCCTTCTTCGCCGCCTCGCCGGTGAGCCCGGAGGCGTACGTCCTGCCCTTTTTCTCCGCCAGTGCGCCGCCGTGGGCCCAGAGGAAGGGCAGGGCGCCGTAGGTGTACGCGCCTCCGACCGCGAGCCCGTAGAGCTGCGGGCGCTCCTTGCGGATGTGCCGGGCCGTGGCGGCCAGCTCGGCCAGGGTGCGCGGGGGCCGCAGGCCGAGCTCCTTGAAGACGTCGGTGCGGTAGTACAGCGCCCGGACGCCCACGAACAGCGGTGCCCCGTAGACCTTCCCGTCCACGGTGACCGAGCGCCGGGCGACCGGGTCGGTGTCCTTGGCGTCGGGCCACGCCGCGAAGTCGGCCGTGACGTCGGCGAGGCCGCCGTCCTTCACATAGCCGGCGGTGTCGGTGTTGCCGTACTCGATGAGGTCCGGGGCGCTCTTCGGGTCGTTGAAGGCGGCCTTGATCCGCTGGGCACGGGTGTCGACGGGGATGTAGGTGACGTCCACCGTGACGCCCCGGTGGTTCCGGGTGAACGCGGCGACGGCCCGGTCGACGACGGCCGCCTTGGGTTTGTTGTCGACCTCGCGGAAGAGCCAGATCCGCAGCTTCCCGCTGCGGTCGTCGCTCCTGGCGCTGTTGTCGGAGGTCGAGGGAGCGCAGGCGGTGAGGGCGGTGAGCCCGGCCAGTAAGAGGGCGGCCATGCGGGCGGACAGGGTCATGGGGGTGGTCCCCTCCCGATTGAGCGTTGCAACATACGCAATGAGCGTTTCGCTTTGCACAACTGGCAGGAGGCTACGGCCGGGCGGCGGGCCCCGACAAGGCCCGGCCGGAGGTCTCCACCACTCCGTGATCAACACGAGCGCTCCGTGCAACGCGAACGGCCCCCGGGACGCGCGTCAACGCGTCCGGGGGCCGTTCGGAAGCCGGAGAAGGGCCGTTAAGGGCCGGAGAAGGGAGAGGGAAGGGCCGGGCGGGCCGAGTTACTTCTTGTCCCCGCCCTTGCCGCCCTTGTCCTTGTCGCCGCCGGCGCCCATGCCTTCGAAGATCTCCTTGCACATGGGACAGACCGGGTACTTCTTCGGGTCGCGCCCGGGGACCCAGACCTTGCCGCAGAGGGCCACGACCGGCGAACCGGAGAGCGCGCTCTCCATGATCTTGTCCTTCTGGACGTAATGGGCGTAGCGCTCGTGGTCGCCGTCGCCGTGCGACACCTGTGGCGTCGGCTCTACGAGGGTGCCGGTCCCTGCCCCGCGCTCGGGCTCAAGAGTGCTCATGGTTTCCAAGAGTACTGGGGCAGGGCGCCGTCGGCCGAGCCCCGGTCGGCACGGCCCGCGGCCGTCCCCGGCGGGCCGTCGCCGAGGCGTGGAGCAGCAGTCCGGCGCCCGCGACCGCGGCGGCGGCCCACGGGAGCGCGGCGGGGCGCAGACCGGCGGACAGGGCGAGGCCGGCGAGCGCGGAGCCGACGGCGCTGCCGAGGTAGAGCGCCGAGTTGTTGAGGGCGAGGACGACCGGGCCCCGGCCGGGGCGCAGGGCGAGCAGCCGGTGCTGCTGCGGCACCTGGAGCGCCCAGCCGCCCGCCCCCCACAGCACCAGGGCGGCCCCGGCGGCGAGCGGCGCGGGCGCCAGGGCGGGCAGCAGCGCCTGCGCCAGGACGATCGCGGCCAGCACCGCGCCCACCAGCACCGGCGTCCGGGCGCCCCGGTCCACGAGCGGCCCGGCGGCGAGGCTGCCGAGGACCCCGCCGACACCCCACGCCCACAGATAGGGGGTGATCCCGTGGACGCCGCCCGCCGACCGCAGGACCGGTGCCAGATAGGTGTAGAGGCCGAGGCTGGCGACGGCCGCGAGGAAGGAGACCCCGACGACGGGGGCGACGGTGCGGTCGGCGAGGGCGGCCAGCCGCTCCCGTACGGGGGTCTGCGGCTCGGCGGGCAGCGGGGGCAGCAGCGTGGCCAGGCCGGCGAGCGCGGCCGCGCCCAGGCCGGTGACCAGCCAGAGCGTGGCCCGCCACCCGGTGTGCTCGGCGAGCAGGACACCGAGCGGGACGCCCAGCACCGTGCCCGCGCTCATCCCGCCCATGACGAGGGCGAGCGCCCGGCCGCGCCGCTGCGGCCCGGCCGTCGAGGAGGCGGCGGCCGTGGCCAGCGCCGAGTACAGGCCCGCCCCCGCCCCGGCAGCCACCCGGGCGGCCAGCAGCGCCCCGAAGGAGGGGGCGAGCGCGGTGAGCCCGTTGGCGGCGGTGAAGACCGCGAGGGCGCCGATCAGCGCCCCGCGCGGCCGGCGGCCGGACAGCAGGCTCGCGAAGAGCGGCGCGGAGACCGCGTAGGCGAGGGTGAAGACGGTCACGAGCTGTCCGGCGAGGGCCACCGTCGTGCCCGTGTCGTCGGCGATGGCGGGCAGCAGCCCGGCCATCACATAGGCGTCCAGGCCCAGGGTGAAGGACCCCAGGGCCAGCAGCAGGACCTTGCGCACGGTTGTCGCCCCGATCTGTCGGTTCTCGCCAGGTGATGGGCGGGACGCTAGGCAGCCGGGCCCGGGGCGGGGAAATGCCGCCGGGGGCCTATTTATGCTTGCTGCGCATGAATGATCTGAGCGGGATCGGACTCCGGCAGCTGCGCTGCTTCACCGCCGTGGTCGAGGAGCGGAGCTTCACCTACGCGGCCGCCCGTCTCGCCGTCGGCCAGCCCGCGCTGACCCGGGCCGTTCAGGCGCTGGAGGAGGCGGTCGGGGCGCGGCTGCTGGAGCGCACCACCCGCCGCGTCGAGCCCACCCCCGCGGGGCAGCGGCTGTACGAGGAGCTGGCCGGGCTCCTCCCCCGGCTGGAGGACGCCCTGCGCGCGCCCTGCCGGGGCGCGGTCCTGCGGCTGGGATTCACCTGGCTGCTGCCTGCGGAGGGCGCCCGGCTGGTCGAGCGCTTCAAGGCGGCGACGGGCGCGGGCGTACGGCTCGTGCGCCGGGACGCGCCCCTGGCGGGGCTCGACACCGGGGAGACGGACGCGGCCGTGCTGCGCGGCGACGAACCGGCGGGGGTGCGCAGCCGGGTCCTCTTTCACGAGGAGCGCGTCGCGGCCGTCGCCCGCTCCTCCCCCCTGGCCCGGCGCCGGGTCCTGGCCTGGCCGGAACTGGCCGCTCTGCCGCTGGTGGTCAACACGGTGAGCGGGACGACCCGCCCGGAGCTGTGGCCGGAAGGGGCACGTCCGGCGGTGGCCTGCACGGCCGGGAACTTCGACGAGTGGGTGGAGTCCGTAGCCGCGGACCACGGCGTCGGGGTGGCGCCGCGCTCCGCCGCCGAGCGCTACACGCACCCGGGGGTGCGGTTCGTCCGGCTGAAGGGCGCGCCGCCGGTGCCCGTGCGCGTCGCCGCGCCCACCCGGGGCGCGCACCCCCTCGCGGACCGGTTCCTGGCGCTCGCCGGGGGGTGAATCCGGCCGGGATCGCGTGAATCAGTTGAGACTGGGGTCGTCGGGGTAGGTGGCGACCATGGCCAGTTCGTTGCGCTGCCGCCGCAGGACCGCCCGCCACAGCTGCCCCGGGTCCGGGGAGGAGACGTCGCCCGGCTCGGACTCCACCACGTACCAGGCGCCCTCGACCAGCTCGTCCTCCAGTTGCCCGGGCCCCCAGCCCGCGTACCCGGCGAAGATCCGCAGCGAGCCCAGGACCGTCGCGAGCAGCTCGGGAGGGGCCTCCAGATCCACCAGCCCGATGGCGCCGTGCACCCGGCGCCAGCCCAGCGGGCCGTCGCCGGGCGGGGCGGCCGCGCCCTTCGCCCCGGCGTCGTGGGGCTCGCCCGGCACGACGCCCACGCCCAGGGCGGAGTCCAGCGATACGGGCCCGCCCTGGAAGACCACCCCCGGCTCCCCGGCCAGCGCGGCCCAGGACTCCAGGATGTCGGCGACGCCGACGGGCGTGGGACGGTTGAGGATCACGCCGAGGGAGCCCTCCTCGTCGTGGTCGAGGAGAAGCACCACCGCGCGGTCGAAATTGGGGTCGGCGAGCGCCGGTGTCGCCACTAGCAGCCGTCCTGTGAGCGAGGACACCTCGGACATGCGCACATGATCCCGCATTTCGGGCTCGTCCGGGGGGTGGACCGCGACTCCGGCACGAACACGACGGCCCCGCAGATAACCGGTAGCGACCATTCCATAAACGCAGCGTGTTGTTGCGAAGCCATGACACGGCCCAGGGCCCCTTACACCGGCAGGAGGGCCCTCCGGTCGCATTACCCTTTCTTCTTGCCCCCCTGCCCAACTCCAGGAACGCGAGATCCATGACCGGCCCTGACGATGTACTGCTTGTCCACGGCGGCACCCCGCTCGAGGGCGAGATCCGTGTCCGCGGCGCGAAGAACCTCGTGCCGAAGGCCATGGTCGCCGCCCTGCTCGGCAGCGGACCCAGCCGGCTGCGCAACGTCCCCGACATCCGCGACGTGCGGGTGGTCCGGGGCCTGCTCCAGCTGCACGGGGTCACGGTGCGCCCCGGCGACGAGCCCGGCGAGCTGATCATGGATCCGTCGCACGTGGAGAGCGCGAACGTCGCCGACATCGACGCGCACGCGGGCTCCTCGCGCATCCCGATCCTCTTCTGCGGCCCGCTGCTGCACCGGCTGGGCCACGCGTTCATCCCGGGTCTGGGCGGCTGCGACATCGGCGGCCGGCCGATCGACTTCCACTTCGAGGTGCTGCGCCAGTTCGGCGCGACGATCGAGAAGCGCGAGGGCGGCCAGTACCTGGAGGCCCCGCAGCGGCTGCGCGGCTGCAAGATCCGCCTGCCGTACCCCTCGGTCGGGTCGACCGAGCAGGTGCTGCTCACCGCCGTGCTGGCGGAAGGCGTCACGGAGCTGTCCAACGCGGCCGTCGAGCCGGAGATCGAGGACCTCATCTGCGTACTGCAGAAGATGGGCGCGATCATCTCCATGGACACCGACCGCACCATCCGGATCACCGGTGTGGACTCGCTCGGCGGCTACAACCACCGCGCGCTCCCGGACCGCCTGGAGGCGGCGTCCTGGGCGTCGGCCGCGCTGGCCACCGAGGGCAACATCTACGTCCGCGGCGCGCAGCAGCGGTCGATGATGACCTTCCTCAACACCTACCGCAAGGTCGGCGGCGCCTTCGAGGTCGACGACGAGGGCATCCGCTTCTGGCACCCGGGCGGCTCGCTCAACGCCATCGCCCTGGAGACGGACGTCCACCCCGGCTTCCAGACGGACTGGCAGCAGCCGCTGGTCGTCGCCCTGACGCAGGCGTCGGGCCTGTCCATCGTCCACGAGACGGTGTACGAGTCCCGCCTGGGCTTCACGTCCGCGCTCAACCAGATGGGCGCGCACATCCAGCTCTACCGCGAGTGCCTGGGCGGCAGCGCCTGCCGCTTCGGCCAGCGCAACTTCCTGCACTCGGCGGTCGTCTCCGGCCCCACCAAGCTGCAGGGCGCCGACCTGGTCATCCCCGACCTCCGCGGCGGCTTCTCGTACCTGATCGCCGCGCTGGCGGCCCAGGGCACGTCCCGGGTCCACGGCATCGACCTGATCAACCGCGGCTACGAGAACTTCATGGAGAAGCTCAAGGAGCTGGGCGCGAACGTGGAGCTGCCGGGCGGCGCCACCGCCTGACCGGCCCCGCCGCGGCCGGACCACGCGCCGGCCGGGGGCCCGGGGGTTGCCCCCGGACCAGCACAGCATGGAGAAGCTCAAGGAGCTCGGCGCGAGCGTCGAGCTCCCCGGCGGCGCCACCGCCTGACCGGCGAACGGCTCACAGGGCCCTGACGGGCCGTAAGCGCCTGTACTGACCATGAAGGTCCGTACAGGCGCTTACGCGTCTCTATGGGCCCGCACAGGCCCGTACAGGCCCACAGACGCCAAAAGGGCGGCCACCCCCGTGGGGTGGCCGCCCTTCGCGCTGGGGTCTTACTTGCCCTTGGCGGCTTCCTTGAGCTTGGAGCCCGCGGAGACCTTCACGCTGTAACCGGCAGCGATCTGGATCGGCTCGCCTGTCTGCGGGTTGCGAGCAGTGCGAGCGGCACGGTGGGTGCGCTCGAAGGTCAGGAAGCCGGGGATGGTGACCTTCTCGTCGCCCTTGGCGACGACCTCGCCGACGGTCTCGGCGAGCGCGGCCAGAACGGCGTCGGCGTCCTTGCGGGTCACCTCGGCGCGGTCGGCCAGCGCGGCCACCAGCTCACTGCGGTTCATGTTGTACTCCCGTGTTCTTCTTGCCAATGAGGCGTGAGATCGAAGCCGATGCTGCCAGGGCCCTCGGACAGTCCCCGGACCCGGGTCTGTTGCCAGACCCTCGCGCCCGGTTACGCATCCTGCCCCCACCAGTGGCGGGAAAGCCAATCCGGCACCCTGGAGAGTCACACGGAAAGCGGCACAGCCTCGGATACAGCCGCATTTCTGCGGCCTGATTTCTGCCCGTCACCTTATGGGCAGGTCGCGGGCCCGGAGGCCCGCGACGCGCCGTCGTCAGACGGTCGTGGCGCCTGTCACAGCGGCCCCGGCGGCCTTCGCGGCGTCCCGGACGGCACCCGCGACGGCCCCGGCGACCTTGTCGTTGAAGACGCTCGGGATGATGTAGTTCGCGTTGAGCTCGTCCTCGGCGACGACATCCGCCAGGGCGCCCGCGGCGGCCAGCATCATCTCGGTGTTGACGGTGCGGGACTGGGCGTCCAGCAGGCCGCGGAAGACACCCGGGAAGACCAGCACGTTGTTGATCTGGTTGGGGAAGTCCGAGCGGCCGGTGGCGACCACGGCGGCGGTCTGCCGGGCGATGGCCGGGTCCACCTCGGGGTCGGGGTTGGCGAGCGCGAAGACGATCGCGCCGTCCGCCATCGCGGCCACGTCCTCGCCGCCGAGCACGTTGGGGGCCGAGACGCCGATGAAGACATCGGCGCCGCGCACGGCCTCCTTCAGGGTGCCCGTGATGCCCTCGGGGTTGGTGTTGTCGGCGATCCAGCGCAGCGCGGAGTCCGGGCTCGCCGCGACCAGGTCGTGGCGGTCGGCGTGCACGACACCGTGGATGTCGGCCACCACGGCGTGCTTGACGCCGGCCGCGATCAGCAGCTTGAGGATGGCCGTACCGGCCGCGCCCGCACCGGACATGACGACCCGTACGTCACCGATGCCCTTGCCGACGACGCGCAGCGCGTTGGTGAGCGAGGCGAGGACGACGATGGCCGTGCCGTGCTGGTCGTCGTGGAAGACGGGGATGTCGAGGGCCTCGCGCAGCCGGGCCTCGATCTCGAAGCAGCGCGGCGCGGAGATGTCCTCCAGGTTGATGCCCGCGAAGCCGGGGGCGATGGCCTTGACGATCTCGACGATGGCGTCGGAGTCCTGGGTATCCAGGCAGATCGGCCAGGCGTCGATGCCGGCGAAGCGCTTGAAGAGGGCCGCCTTGCCCTCCATGACGGGCAGCGCCGCCTTGGGGCCGATGTTGCCCAGGCCCAGGACGGCGGAGCCGTCGGTGACCACGGCGACGGAGTTGCGCTTGATGGTCAGGCGCCGGGCGTCCTCGGGGTTCTCCGCGATGGCCATGCACACCCGGGCGACACCCGGGGTGTAGATCATGGAGAGGTCGTCACGGTTGCGGATGGGGTGCTTGGACGCCATCTCGATCTTGCCGCCGAGGTGCATCAGGAACGTACGGTCCGAGACCTTGCCCAGCGAGACGCCCTCGATGCCGCGGAGCTTCTCCACGATCTCGTCGGCGTGCGCGGTGGAGGTGGCGGCGACGGTGACGTCGATCCGCAGCTTCTCGTGGCCCGAGGCGGTGACGTCCAGGCCGGTCACCGATCCGCCGGAGGACTCCACGGCCGTGGTGAGCTGGCTGACCGCGGTCCCGCTGGCGGGTACCTCCAGTCGGACCGTCATCGAGTACGAGACGCTTGGCGCCGTTGCCATGGCCGACTTCCTCTGCTTTCCCTTGTTTCACTTCGTGCGCGTACCGCGGGGGTCGCCCCGGTATGCGATGACCGATGGTCCCACCTACCCGCCAGTAGCGGGTAACCAGTCCCCGATTCCGGAAGTGATCTTCCGGTATACGGGACGGAAAGGGACGGTAAAACGCCACGGGCGCCCTCCTCCGCGTGGAGAAGGACGCCCGTGGGACGGTCGAGGTGGCACCGACCCGCCATGCTCGCCTCGCGGCAAGTGGTCGCTCGAAGCGACTAAGGTTGGGCCCGGGGGCTTGGATCGAGCCGGTGCCACACCCAGGCTAACAAACCCTCCCGGGAAGTCATTCCCGTCGCGGAAGTTCGCCCCGCGGAAGCCCCGGCCGCCCCCGCGGAAGGGCGGCCCGGCCCCCGGCACCGCCCCCGGCCTTCAGTCCCTGAGCAGGTCCGGCACCCCGGCCGCGTCCGGGTCGTCCCGCTCGCCCGACAGCACCGTCAGCCGCTGCGTGGCCCGCGTCAGCGCCACGTACAGCACCCGCAGCCCCGCCGGGGACTCGTCCGCGATCTCGGCGGGCGTGACGACGACGGTGGCGTCGTACTCCAGGCCCTTGGCCTCCAGGCTGCCCAGCACCACGACCCGGCTCCCGTGCCCGGCCAGCCAGCGCCGGGCCTCCGCGCGGCGGCCCATCGGCACGACCACGCCCACCGTGCCGTCCACGTCGTCGAGGAGGCGCTGCGCCTCCTCCCGCACGGACGCCCCCAGGTCGCCCTGGGCCACCGCGAACCGCGGCACGACGCCCGTGGAGCGGACGGCCGCCGGGGACTCCATGCCGGGCATCGCCAGGGCCAGCACCCTGGCCGCCAGCTCGGCGATCTCCGCGGGGTTGCGGTAGTTCACCGTGAGCCGGAAGCGGCGGCGCGGGCGGGCGCCCAGCGCCTCGTCCCGGGCGGCGCCCGCCTCGTCCGGGTCGGACCAGGAGGACTGCGCCGGGTCGCCGACGATCGTCCAGGTGGCGGTGCGGCCCCTGCGGCCCACCATCCGCCACTGCATGGGCGTCAGGTCCTGCGCCTCGTCGACGATGACGTGCGCGTAGTCCCGGCGCTCCTGCGCCAGCCGCTCGGCCCGCTCCCGGCGGCTCTCGGAGCGGGTGGGCATCAGCTCCTCCAGGCCCGTCAGCTGGTCGAGGGGGTCCAGCTCCCGCGGCTGCTTCGGGCGCGCCGGGGCGCCGAGCAGCGTCTCCAGCTCGTCCAGCAGCGCCACGTCGTGCACGGACAGCGGGCCCTTCCCGCGGGCGTCGAGACGCCGCAGGGAGCGGGCCAGCTGCCGGACCTCGCGCGGGTTGAGCACCCGGCGCGCCCAGCGCGAGAGCCGCCGCTCGTCGGCCATCGCGGCCAGCACCCCGCGCGGGGTGAGCTCGGGCCACCAGGCGGCGAGGAACTCCAGGAAGACGTCCTCGGTCGAGACGTCCTCGTCGAACGCCTGGCGCGCCTCCGCGGCCAGCTCCGGGTCCGTGTAGCGCTTGGGGCCGCCGGCCCGGGACCACAGGGCGTCCAGGATCAGCCTGCGGGCGCGCGGGCGCAGCAGGTTGATCGGCGCGGTGCCGCCCAGGGCGGTGTTGCGGATGCGCTTGAGGTCCTCGGGGCCCAGCTCCAGCCGGGCGCCGAAGGCGACCACGCGCAGCCGGTCCGGCGGGCCGGGGGCGGCGGCCGGCTCGGGGTCGCCCAGCGCGAGCTGCCCGCCGGGCGCGGCCGCCGGCCCCGCCGGGGTGTCCAGCGCCCCCCGCGCGGCCTTGCGCAGCACCGGGAGCATCCGCGAGGAACCCTTGATCCGGGCGACGGCCGGCTCGTCATAGGTGTCCGCCTCCGCGCCGTCCACCAGCGAGCCGACCGCGCGGATCGCGACCTGCCCCTCCTCGCCCAGCGAGGGCAGCACGCCCTCGGTGTAGGCGACGAGCAGCGGCGTGGGCGAGACGACGAGGATGCCGCCCGCGTAGCGGCGGCGGTCCTGGTAGAGCAGGTAGGCGGCGCGGTGCAGGGCGACGGCGGTCTTGCCGGTGCCCGGGCCGCCCTCGACCTCCGTCACCGAGGCCGCGGGGGCCCGGATGACCATGTCCTGCTCGGCCTGGATGGAGGAGACGATGTCGCGCATCGTGTGGCTGCGGGCCTGCCCGAGGGCGGCCATCAGCGCGCCGTCACCGACCACCGGCAGGGTCTCGCCCCGCAGCGTGGCCGTCAGCTCCGGGCGCAGCAGGTCGTCCTCGACCCCGAGCACCCTGCGCCCCTTGGAGCGGATCACCCGGCGGCGCACGACCCGGCCGGGCGCCACCGGCGTGGACCGGTAGAAGGGCGCGGCGGCGGGTGCCCGCCAGTCGATGACGAGCGGCGAGTAGTCGGCGTCCAGGACGCCGATCCGGCCGATGTGGAGCGTCTCGGCGATCTCGGCCCGGTCCTCGCGCACGGCGTCGTCGGCGGGCTCGACGGAGGTGTACGCGCCGTCCGGGCCCTTCTTGCCGTCCTTGCCGAGCAGCAGGTCGATCCGCCCGAAGAGGAAGTCCTCGAACTCGCTGTTGAGCCGGTTGAGGTGCACGCCGGCGCGGAACACCTGGGCGTCCCGCTCGGCGAGCGCGCCCGGCGTGCCGACCTGGCCGCGTTTGGCGGCGTCGTCCATGAGGAATTCGGCCTCGTGGATCTTCTCCTCGAGGCGCCGGTACACCCGGTCCAGATGCTGTTGTTCGGTACCGATCTCACGGTCGCGGACCCCGTCGGGTTCCGTCGCCGGTCCTGTCGCCACCTGCGCGTCCGTGGCGTTCTGCGCGGCCACCCAAGCCCCCTTCTGCTGTGCCTAGGGCAGCCGTCAACCGTACGCGAACAGAGGTACCGAGCGCACCTGTCATGACATGACCGTTTTACTACGACTGGAGGTGCGGTGCCCGGCCCGCCACCGGGGCACCTCCGGCCGCTCCCGGGGTCACGCGCTCGCTCTCACACGGGGACGGACGCCAGCCGCTTCCCGTCGAGGGTGCGCACCTCGAAGTGGTCGATGTCCTTCCGGTTGAGCGCGGCGCCTCCGTGGGTGTAGAGCGGCTCCTTGTTCCACTTGTCGCCGCCCTTGCCCGCCGCGTTCTTCAGCCCGTAGCCCCCCGGCGGGACGGCCCAGGTGGTGACGGTCTGCTCCTCGCCGCCGCGCCCCACGGCCACCAGGGCGCAGGACCGCGGGCCCCGGACGTTGCCCAGCTTGAGGGCCACGTGGGTGCCCCACGGCTTCTCCTGGAGGGACACCGTCGCGTCCACCCCGGTGGCCGGGTCGACGGCGCCGATCTTCTCGCCCTCCTCGTACATCTCCTTGGCCGCGCTCACCGTGCTGTGGCTCGGCGCGTCCTCGGACAGCAGGGCGGCACCCGCCAGGGGCCCGGCGACGATCAGGGCGGCGGCCGCGGCGGCGAGGCAGAGCCGGCGGGTGCGGTGCGCCCGGCGGGTGGCGGAGACCTCGCCGAGGAGCCGGTCCAGGAGCACGGGGTCCGGCCGTGCGGCGAGCACCCCCGGGTCGGGGGTGGCCTCCTTGAACTCGGCGAGGAGCGGGGGCATGTCCATCAGGCCGTCCAGCTCGGCACCGCACTGCTCGCAGCCGGCGAGGTGCTCCTCGAAACGTTCCGTCTCCGCGTCGTCCAGGACGCCGAGCACGTACGCGCCCACGTCCGTGTGCCGCGCCGGCCCCGTCATGCCGTCACTCCCCGTTCTTCGAGCGAGAGCTTCATCGAGCGCAGCGCGTAGAAGACCCGGGACCGTACGGTCCCGGCCGGTACGCCCAGCGCCTCGGCCGCCTCGCTCACCGTGCGTCCTTTGAAGTAGGTCTCTATCAACGCCTCTCGATGGGCCTCGGACAGGTCACCCAGCGCGTCGGAAATGGTCATCAGGCGCAGCGCCCGGTCGATCTCGTCGGCCGCCGGAATGAGCTCCAGCGGCCCCGGGTCGACCTCCCGGGGGCGGGCCTGGCGGCTGCGGTGGCCGTCGATGACGATGCGCCGGGCGACGGTCACCAGCCAGGGCCGCACCGAGCCCGGGGAGCCGCGCAGCCGGTCGGCGTTGCGCCAGGCGCGCAGCAGGGTTTCCTGGACGACGTCCTCCGCCCGCTGACGGTCGCCCGACACCTGCCGGAGCACGAACGCGAGGAGCGGGCCCGCGTGTTCGTCGTAGAGGGCACGCATCAGCTCCTCGTCCGGACTCGTTCTGTCAGCCACGGCGGCATCCTTGCGCACAGTCATCCCCCCGGTCGATAGCGCACGTTGACGGTTGTGCGGACGGCCGCCCCGCCCGCCTGAGTGGTCGGTGGCCGCTGTCCCGGTCTCCCCTGCGCCCGCGGGGCGTCCGCGGGCAGCGGGCCTGCGCCTGGGGGTACGGGCGGGAGGTCCGCGGCGTTCAGCCCGGCCTCTCTTTTCCGGCCGGGTGCGGCGGTCCGGCCGGTCGGAAAAGCGAATCATGGGGGTTTCGGACGCTACGGACTCCGCCCCCGCAAAGGCCCTGCGCCCCCTGCTCATCGACCGGCCGGGTGACCGCCCCGCTCCTCAGCCGCGGGCACCGACCGTGCGGCGCCGGTGCCGGGCCACGCGCTCGCGGTTGCCGCAGACCTCGCTGGAGCACCAGCGGCGCCTGCGGCCCCGCGAGGTGTCGAGGTAGACCAGCGAGCAGGTCTCGCCCTCGCACCGGCGCAGCTGGCCGCGGGCCACGGGGTCGGTGAGCAGCTCCACCGCGTCCCGGGCGAGCCGGCCGATGAGCGCGCCGCAGTCGGGGGTGCCGGCGACGGCACGGATCAGGGTGCCGTCGGCCGTCCGCACGGCCCGTGGCGCGGGGGGTGCCGTGGCCGCGAGGGCGTTGAGCCGCTCCAGATCGGGGTCGGCCGCCCGGCCGTCGACCTCCGCGTGGACGACGCGGTGCAGCAGGTCGCGGGCCGCGTGGAAGCGCCCGAGCCACGCGGTGTCCACCGCGTCGAGCGGGGTGCCGGAGGGCACGGCCCCGGCCCCGACGAGCCAGGCCCGCAGCCGCTCGGGGGTGCCGAGGCGCTCGACCGGCTCCTCGCTGAACCGCCCGCCGACCGTGGCCACCAGGTCCAGGCAGAGCCGCCCGGCATCGAATCGCAGGTCATAGGAGGCCGTCGCCGCCATGCGCCTGTCACCTTTCCCCTGTCGCCCTACGGGTGTCGCATTTCCGCGGGATTGCCCCTGTGGGTGCCGTCATCTCCAGGGTGCCCCGCCGGACGGGCACCTGTAACCCCCGGATTCACGGGAGTCGCGAACGGGTGGTGCCCGGCGGGGGCGTGGCACCGCCGCCCACGCGCATCGCGGCCTCGTCCGCGGCCGGCAGCCACGCCCCGGGCGGGCGCTCCCGCCAGCCGTGCCGCGCGGCCAGCTCCGCGGCCGCCGCGCGCAGCGCGTCCAGCCCCGGGTGGCGCAGGCCCCGGCGCCACACCAGCGAGACGGGCGACAGCGGGACGGGGTCGGTCAGCGGGCGCAGCACCATGCCCGGCACGTCGAGGAACTCGGCACTCGCCAGCACCGACCAGCCCCGCTTGCGGATGACGCGGACGAACTCCTCCTCGCCCTCGATCTCCGGGAAGGGCGCGGCGACGGCGATGTCCCGCCCCTCGAAGAGCCGTTCGGCGAGGTCGGTCCACTCCGCGGTCGCGGGGTTGCCCGCGGCCGCGTACAGGGTCTCCCCGGCGAGCGCGGCCACCGGCACCTCCGGCAGGGCCGCCAGCCGGTGCCCGGCCGGCAGGAGGACGGCCATCGGCTCGTACCGCACGGGCAGGTGGTCCAGGGCGGCCCGGACGGCCGGGGTGAGCCCGGCGACGCGGCCGAAGGAGACGTCCAGCCGCCCGGCCAGGATCTCCGCGGCCGCCCCGGTGAGCCCGGTGTGGAAGCGGGCCACCAGCTCGCAGTCGGCCGCCGCCTCCCGGGCGGCCGTCAGCACCCGGTGCGCGGTGCCGGCCCGCGCGCCGACGTCCACGAGCAGGGGGCGTTCCTCGCGGCCCCAGGCCGCCGTGAGTTGGTCGTGGGCGGCCAGCACGCGCCGGGCGTACGGCAGGAGCCGCGCACCCTCCGGGGTGAGGGCGACCTGCCGGGTGGTCCGGGTGAACAGCTGGGCGCCCAGGCGCACTTCGAGGCGCCGGATGTCCCGGCTGAGGGCCTGCTGGGCGAGGTGGAGGCGGGCGGCGGCTCGGGTGAAGTGGAGCTCCTCGGCGACGGCGGCGAAGGCTCGCAGCAGGCGCGGCTCTATGTCGTGCGGCACGTCCGGCAGTTAACAACACAGGTGCGTCAATGGCCAGTGATCAGGTGTTGGACCGCGACGGGCGGGCGCGGCGAGAGTGGGCCCATGCCGCATTCGCCCTCTTCGCCCACGCCGCTCCTCGCCGTCAGCGGCGCGACCCTCGTCGTCCTGTCCACCGCTCCCGCCCCACGGCCGCGCACCGGCCCGCTCACCCGGCTGGCGCGGGCCCTCGCGAGCCGGCGCCCCGCGCCGCGGCCCGCCGCCTGATCAGCAGCACCCCGGCCCCGGCCGTGAGGGCCGCGCCACCCGCTCCCGCGGCGACGACCGGCCCCGTGGGGCCGCCGCCCTCCGGCGCGGCGGCGGACGAGCCGGTGACCTGGAGGTGGCCGGTCCTCTCCACCCGGCCGCGGTGGCTGACCACGGTGACGGGGTAGCGGCCCGCCTCCAGACCGCGCCGGACGCGGGCCGGGCCGAAGTACCGCGGGTCGTCGCCGTCCCCGGCCTTGCTGACGTCACGCCGGAGCCGGACCGGGTGTTCGAAGGCCGGGGAGGTGGCCGTCAGCCGCTCCTCCTCACCCGGATCGGGGGCCTTGTCCCGCCACAGCACGTTGACGCGCCCACCGGCCGGAACCCGGTGGGCGGGACGGGCCGCACCGGGCCCGTCGGAGCGGCCGAAGAACGCGGGACCGCTCGCCCTGCCCAGGTAGTCGGGGTCACCGGGGCGGGCCGCCCGGACCACGAACGGCCGCTCCTTCACCGTGCGCCCGTCGGCGCCGGTGAGCGCCGCCTTGTACGTGCCGTCCTTCAGGGCGGGGGGCAGCGCCACGACCGCCGAGAAGAGCCGGGGGTTGTTCCAGTCGGCGCCCTCCGGGTCGTGGGCCAGCCGCACCGGCGCGCTGAAGGCCGGGGAGCGCACGGTGAAGGACGTGCCGGTCTCGCCCGGGTACAGGTCGTCGTAGGACATCCGCAGCCGCTCCCCCGGGCGCAGCACCTCCTGCGGGGAGGCCACCGTGAATGCCGGCCGCTGTGCCGCGACGACCTCCACCCGCTCCTCGGCGACGACCTTGCCGCCGGCCTCGGCGATCAGCGGGTACGAGCCCGGCTCCACGCCCGGGGCGACGGCCGGACGGGCGTGGTGGCCGCGCTCCGGGACCGGCTTCTCGTGCGCGTAGGGAGCGAGCCGGACGCGGCCGGGGAAGACGGGCGAGGAGACGGTCACCTCGTCCTCGGCGCGGACGCCCCGGAGGTCGATGTCGATCAGTGCGCCGGGGCGGGCGCCGGTGGCGGCGTTGAGCAGCAGGTGTGCCCCGCCCGGCCCGTCGTCGGCCACCGCCGCCCCGGCCGAAGACCACAGCAGCAGCCCCACGGCCACCACCGCCCGAGTCCGGATCACCGCGTACCCCCTTGGTCGGCTGCCCGTCCGCCACTGGAGAAGAGGGCCGCTCCGCGGTGCCGGTTGCCGCGGAGGGGGAGGCAAACGGCGAAGGCCCCACCGCCTGACGGCGGTGGGGCCTTCGCCTCACATGGGATGAAGTGGAGATGGCGGGAATCGAACCCGCGTCCAACGGTGCAGAATCAGGGCTTCTCCGTGTGCAGTTCGCTGCGCTTTTCTCGGCCCCGGTGATCACGCGAACAAGTCTCCGACGGGCCCAGCCACTGTTTGATTTCCCGCCGACCCCCGTGGCCGGGATCGGCGGTTTAGTCCCCTCAATGATGCCAGGATCCGGGTCGGGAACACTCCCGGGCTGACACTTCGCTAAGTCGCTACTTAGGCAGCGAGGGCGAAGGAATCGCGCTTGGTGTTGGCGATTATTGGTTGCGACATATGGTTTACGAGATCATTGCCGCTTCCTCGACACGCTTCCCCTGCTTCGACATCCGCTGTCGAAACCGATCATCCCCATGTTGATTTTTCAAAGTGCACACCCGGCACCACCCGGTGGTGTGTGTAGCCATCGTACGTGACCAACGTACGACGGTGCCAGCGTATTCCCTCCGGGGAGGGAGCGGCCGCTACGGACGCTGCTGGGCCCGCTGCCTGCGGCGCGCGGCCGCGATCGCGCGGTTCGACTCGCGGGTGTCCTGCTTCTCGCGCAGCGTCTGCCGCTTGTCGTACTCCTTCTTGCCCTTGGCCAGGGCGATCTCGACCTTGGCCCGGCCCTCCTTGAAGTAGATCGCCAGCGGCACGATCGTGTGGCCCGTCTCCTGCGACTTGGAGTCGAGCTTGTCGATCTCGGCGCGGTGCAGCAGCAGCTTGCGCTTGCGGCGCGCGCTGTGGTTCGTCCACGTCCCCTGGGCGTATTCGGGGATGTGGGCGTTGTGCAGCCACGCCTCACCGCCGTCGATCTGCACGAAGCCGTCCACCAGCGAGGAGCGGCCCTGGCGCAGCGACTTGACCTCGGTGCCCGTCAGGACCATGCCGCACTCGTAGGTGTCCAGAATGTGGTAATCGTGGCGCGCCTTCTTGTTCTGCGCGACCAGCTTGCGACTCGTGGACTCTTTCTGTTTAGCCATAGCGCGGTCATTCTCGCACTACGACCCACCCCCGAGGCCACTCAATACATTGCGGGCCCGCCCCTCGGCATCGCCGCGTACGACCACGTCGGGGGTGATGCCCCGGCCGTCGACCGCACGCCCGGCCGGGGTGCGGTAATGGCCGACGGTCAGCTCGGCGACCGAGCCGTCCGCGAGGCGGCGGGGCATCTGCACGGACCCCTTGCCGAAGGTCCGGGCACCGACGACGACCGCCCGGCCCCGGTCCTGAAGCGCGCCCGCGAGGAGCTCGGCGGCGCTCATCGTGCCGCCGTCGACCAGGACGACCAGCGGGCGCCCGGTCGCACGGCCGGGCCGGGCCTCCAGGGAGCGCTGTCCGCCGTGCACGTCATAGGTGGCGACGAGACCGCCGTCGAGGAAGGCGGAGGCCGCGGTGACGGCCTCGTCGACGAGGCCGCCGGAATTCCCGCGCAGGTCCAGCAGGATGCCTTCGCTGCGCGCCGCGCTCCGGGTGGCGCGCAGGACCCGCTCGCCGCTGCCCCGGGTGAAGGAGTCGACCTTGATCCGGGTGGCCGCCGGCCCGTCGGCCTCCACCTCGCCGAGGCGCCGGACCGCGACGCTCTGCGTGGTCAGCCGCTCCCGGTACAGCGTCCGGTGCCACGCCCGCCCGGCCCGCTCCAGGCCGATCCGCACGGGCGTGCCGGCCGCCGCGGCGCCCGGCGCGGTCCAGGACTGCCGGCCGACGTGGCCGCCGGCCCCGGCGTCGCCGCGCAGCCGGGCGACGACCTCGGTGACGGGGCAGCCGTCCGCCTCCGTGCCGTCGACGGTGCGGATCCGGTCCCCGGGGTGGATGCCCGCCCGCTCGGCGGGGCTGCCGGGCCGGACGGCGTCGACCTCCGTCCGGCCGCCGCTGCCGCGCCGCGCGGAGAGCCCGACGCCGATGTAGGAACCGGCGAGGGCCCGCTCGAAGCCCTCGTACTCGGGGGCGGTGTAGACGGTGCTCCAGCGGTCGCCGCTGCGGCCGAGGACCTCGGCGGCCGCCTCCGCGCCGGACTTGCCGTCCTGCACGGCCTCCGCCGCCGCCGACTCCACGGCGCGGTGGTCCGGGGGCCCGGGGACGCCGTCCCCCGGCCCGGCGGGTCTGGCGGCCGTACGGGAGGGCGCGCGGCCCTCCGCCGCCGCCCCGCCGTCCGCCCCCCAGGTGCCCGCCGCCGCGCCCGTCGCCAGCACGCCCGCGAGGACCAGGGTCAGGGCGGCACCGCGCCGGGCGCGGCGCTGCGGAAAGAACATCGACGGGCCGGGCATGCGCGTGAGTCTAGGACACAAGGAGGCGCCGTACGGGGAGTTGACCGTACGGCGCCTCGGGCGCATGTCAGACCTTGAGATACTTCCGCAGGGCCGCGAAGGCGGCCAGAGCGGGCATCAGCAGACCGATGGCGAGCACCAGCGGCAGCTTGGCCACCACCGCGTCCCAGCCGATGAACTGGATGACGTCGATGTGGTGCACCAGCCAGTTGTTCACCAGGAAGTACTGCCCGCAGACCAGCAGGACGCAGGCGAATCCCGCACCGAGCAGCCCCGCGAAGGCGGCCTCCATGATGAACGGGATCTGGATGTAGAAGCTGGACGCGCCGACCAGCCGCATGATCCCGGTCTCCCGGCGGCGGCTGAACGCCGACACCCGGACGGTGTTGACGATCAGCATCAGCGCCACGACGAGCATCAGGCCCATCACGCCGAGCGCCGCGTAGTTCATGCCGTTGAGCAAATTGAAGAGGTTCGACAGCACGTTCTTCTGGTCCTGCACCATCTGGACGCCGGGGCGCTGGGAGAAGGCGCTGGAGATGACCGCGAACTTGGCGGGGTCCTTCAGCTTGACCCGGAAGGATTCCTGCATCTGGTCCGCGGTCAGGGAGCTGGCGATCGGCGAGCTCTTGCCGAACTGCTCCTTGTAGTGTTTGAACGCCTCATCGGCCGTCTCGAACTGGACGCTCTGGACGAGCCCCTGCATCTTTTCGAGGTCGGCGCGGATCTCCTTCTTCTGATCCTCCGTCGCCGCTCCCTTGGCGCAGGAGGGGAAGGACTCGGCGTCGGTCTTGTTGCAGAGGAAGATCGAGACGTTGACCTTGTCGTACCAGTAGCCCTTCATCGTGCTGACCTGCTCGCGCATGAGCAGTGACCCGCCGAAGAGCGCGAGCGACAGAGCGACGGAGACGATGACGGCGAAAGTCATCGTGAGATTGCGGCGGAGACCGACGCCGATCTCCGACAGGACGAACTGGGCGCGCATGGCGTCCTTTCAGTGCTGGTAGCCGTAGACGCCGCGCGACTGGTCGCGCACGAGACGGCCCTTTTCCAATTCGATGACCCGCTTGCGCATCTGGTCGACGATCTGCTGGTCATGGGTGGCCATGATGACGGTGGTCCCCGTCCGGTTGATCCGGTCCAGCAGCTTCATGATGCCGACGGACGTCTGGGGGTCGAGGTTGCCGGTCGGCTCGTCCGCGATCAGCAGCATCGGGCGGTTGACGAACGCGCGGGCGATGGCCACGCGCTGCTGCTCGCCGCCCGAGAGCTCGCCGGGCATCCGGCTCTCCTTGCCGCCCAGGCCCACCAGCTCCAGGACCTGCGGGACGGCCTTGCGGATCTCGCCGCGCGGCTTGCCGATGACCTCCAGGGCGAAGGCGACGTTCTCGCTGACCGTCTTGTTGGGGAGCAGCCGGAAGTCCTGGAAGACGGTGCCCAGCTGGCGGCGCATCTGCGGCACCTTCCAGTTGGAGAGCCGGGCGAGATCCTTGCCGAGCACGTGGACCTGGCCGACGCTGGCCCGCTCCTCGCGCAGCAGCAGCCTCAGGAAGGTGGATTTGCCCGAGCCGGAGGAGCCCACCAGGAAGACGAACTCGCCCTTCTCGATCTCTAGCGAGACGTCGCGGAGCGCCGGGCGGTTCTGCTTGGGGTAGGACTTGGAGACGTTGTCGAATCGGATCACGAGTGCACCACGCGTCGACCTGGATAGGGGCACGGAACACCGCGCACGCGGCTCCCGTCGGTGTGCGTGACCATACGCGAACGACCCGTGCACGCGCAGTCGGCGTCCGGCCTTGGCGCGTTTGTCACCGGTGGCCCGGGGGACAAAACAAGGACAATTGCCCCGCACCGCCGTTGTCCGCCGACCGGTCGCGCCGAACGGCACGGAAGCTGGCACAGTGGTAGGGGGAACCGCTCGGCTCTCTCAGGCGTTGGACGTACCGGAGGAGGAGATCGCATGACATGCGACCGACTGGTGTGCGCCAACTGCGCGGCCCCCGTCAACGAGGGCCGCTGCCCGGTGTGCCGGGCGAGCCGGGAGCGGCTGCAGCACCAGGAAGGCGTCTTCGCCGGACTGACCCCGGCCACCCTGCTCGCGCTGCTGGTGGCGCTGATAGCGGTGGCCGTAGTCGCACATAACTTCGCCGCGTAATCAGTCGAGCGCGCAGGCATATCGACGGATAGCAGCACAAGGGCCCGGAGCGCTGCAGCGCTCCGGGCCCTTGGCGTGCGGTGTGACGTGCGTGTGCTGTGTGGCGTGGTGCGGGTCAGGCCGCGGTGCCGCGGGCCATCATCCGCGGCAGCAGCCGGAAGCCGATACCGCCCGCGATCATCGTCGCGGCGCCGACCAGCAGGAAGGTCGTCTGCCCGGCGCCGGTCTCGGCCAGCTGCTCCTTGGGCTTGGCCTGCTGCACGGGCTTGGCGTCGCCCGCACTGTCGGTGTCGGTGTGGGAGCAGTTGCCGGCGGTGTCCACTGGGCAGGCGCGGCCGGCGTCGCTGTCGCCGCCCTTGTCGCCGCTGCCGGTGGAGCCGGTGCTGCCGCTGTGGTCGGCACCGCCGCTGCCGCCGGTGGAGCCGCTGCCGCCGGTGGAGCCGGTGCCGGACGTGCCCTCTTCGCCGCCGGTCGAGCCGCCGCCGGTGGTGCTGCCGCCGGACGTGCTGCCGCCACCGGTGCTGCCACCGGAGGTGCCGCTGCCGCCCGTCGAACCGCCGCCGGTCGTGCTGCCGCCGGTGTTACCGCCCGTGTTGCCGCCGATCGTCGTGCCACCGCCGGTTGTCGGCTCACCGGACGTGCCGCCACCCGTGGTGTTTCCACCGCCGGTGTTGCCGCCGCCGGTCGTGCTGCCGCCACCGGTCGTGGGCTGACCCGACGTACCGCCGCCGGTCGTGCTGCCACCGCCGGTCGTGGGCTGGCCCGACGTGCCACCGCCGGTGGTGGGCCCGCTGCTGGTGCCGCCGCCGGTCGGGCCGCCCGTGGAGGTCTCACCGGTGGCGCCACCGCTGGTGGGGCCGCCGGTCGTCGTGTCACCGCCGGTGCCGCCACCGGTGGGGCCACCCGTGGTGGTCGCACCGCCCGTACCGCCGCCGGTCGGGCCTCCGGTCGTCGTCTGGCCGGACGTGCCGCCGCCGGTCGGGCCGCCGGTGGTGGTGTCGCCTCCGGTCGGAGGCTGCGGGATCTCGTTCGGGTCGACGTCGGTGGCGACGCGGGTGACGGTCTTGACCGAACCCGACTCCGTACCGACCCCCGCGACATGGACGCCGGCGGCCGAGGCCGCACCGGCCGCCGTCAACGAAGCGCCCGCGGCAACCACCGCACCGGCGGCTATGCGCGCGACGCGCATCCGCGTCTTCTTGGTCATATGCCTGCTACCCCCAGTAGCCGATCTCGTCATTGGAGCAGCTGTGCACGGGGCGGTGGCGCTCTGGGGATCAGGAGCGGCTCACCGGCCGTTCCGGCCGGGCCGCTCGCCCCCCGCCACACGCACCCCAGTGATTCGCATGCCGCTCGTCACCCTTGCCAGTTTTTGAGGCAGCGTCAAGTGACTTACGTGCGGGACTGTCCGGCTACGCAGGGGTTTGGGGTTACTTCTCCTGCTGCTTGCGCCAGCGGATCCCGGCCTCCAGGAAGCCGTCGATGTCGCCGTCGAGCACGGAGGTGGGGTTGCCGACCTCGAACTCGGTGCGCAGGTCCTTGACCATCTGGTACGGGTGCAGGACGTACGAACGCATCTGGTTGCCCCAGGAGCTTCCGCCGTCACCCTTGAGGGCGTCCATCTTGGCGCGCTCCTCCTGGCGCTGACGCTCAAGGAGCTTGGCCTGGAGGACGTTCATCGCGGTCGCCTTGTTCTGGATCTGCGAGCGCTCGTTCTGACAGGAGACGACGATGCCGGTCGGCAGGTGGGTCAGGCGCACCGCGGAGTCCGTGGTGTTGACGCCCTGACCGCCGGGGCCCGAAGAGCGGTAGACGTCCACGCGCAGGTCGGACTCGTCGATCTCGACGTGGTCGGTCTGCTCGACGACCGGCAGCACCTCGACGCCCGCGAAGGAGGTCTGGCGGCGGCCCTGGTTGTCGAAGGGCGAGATGCGGACGAGGCGGTGGGTGCCCTGCTCGACGGAGAGCGTGCCGTAGGCGTACGGGACCTGCACGGCGAAGGTGGTCGACTTGATGCCGGCCTCTTCCGCGTACGAGGTCTCGTAGATCTCGGTCTTGTAGCCGTGGCGCTCGGCCCATCGGAGGTACATGCGCTGGAGCCGCTCGGCGAAGTCGGAGGCGTCGACGCCGCCGGCCTCGGCGCGGATGTTGACGAGCGCCTCACGAGAGTCGTACTCGCCGGAGAGGAGGGTGCGGACCTCCATCTCGTCGAGCGCCTTGCGGACCGCGGCCAGCTCCGACTCCGCCTCGGCGAGGGTGTCGGCGTCGTCCTCGGCCTCGGCGAGCTCGAAGAGCACCGCGAGGTCGTCGATGCGGCCGCGCAGCGTCTCGGTCTTGCGGAGCTCGGCCTGGAGGTGCGACAGCTGGCTGGTGATCTTCTGCGCCGCGTCGGGGTCGTCCCACAGGGAAGGGGCGGCCGCCTGCTCCTCGAGCACGGCGATGTCAGCCCTCATCTTGTCGAGGTCCAGGACGGCCTCGATCGACCCCATGGTCGAGGAGAGGGACTTCAGCTCTTCGGATACATCAACGACTGCCACGCACCCAGCCTAACGGCTGCGCCGGGCGGCATGCCCCTAAGCGGTGCGCTGATGCGATGGGGGCCCTGCCATTCCGGGTGATACCGGGACTAACCGGGCTGCCGTTGCCGCCTGCGGCGGGGCGCCCTGCGGGCGCGTCCTCAAACTCCCCCGGCTACCGCTGGGAGGTGCCCCCGGACGGGCTGATTCGGCTGAGCTCAGCCGCCGGCCCCGGCCGGGAGCCACTGGGCTTTGGCCGGACTGCAACTGCGGGCCGTCGTTGCCGCCTGCGGCGACGGGCGCCCTGCGGGCGCGTCCTCAATCGCCGGACGGGCTGGTGTGGGCTGAGCTCAGCCCAC